>JACPKO010000025.1 GCA_016186985.1 Candidatus Daviesbacteria bacterium | reverse complement strand
TACCAGAGCGAACTGGACCTAGAGGGCAAAGGCCATTTTGCAAACTTTGCCACAAAAGCCGATATAGAATCCGAGGCTAAGATTATAGAAATTATTACAAAAAACTTTCCCTCGCATAACATTATTGCCGAGGAAAGCGGCATAATTGATAACGGTTCAGAATATTCCTGGGCAATAGACCCGATTGACGGAACTATTCCTTTTGTGGATGGGCTTTCCACTTTTGGGGTCTCTGTGGGGCTTTTAAAAGATAACAAGCCTTTTGTGGGAGTTATTAATATGGTTGCTCAAGAAGAGATTTATTGGGCCGAGCAAGGTAAAGGAGCTTTCAAAAATGGTAAAAAAATTCATGTCAGGCAAGAGAATAGTCTTGAAAAGAGCACAATTGCCCTGGAATGGGGTCATTCTGAAAGGCTTTGGAGAATAGACAAACACTTTATACCTATTGTTGAGAAGGTTCGCTATGTGTATGTTTTTGGCAGTGCAGTCCAATCTCTTACCTCAATAGCTGAGGGAAATTTGGATGGGGCGTTTATACGCGCGTATGTTTGGGATTTTGCAGCAGGTGCAATTTTAATTAAAGAAGCCGGAGGAAAATTTACTGATGAAAAAGGGAATGAGCCCGATTTTACTATAAAAAAAATCCAGCTAATATCCAGCAATGGTTTAATCCACGATGAGATGGTAAAGACGTACAATTAATTGATGAAACTAATAGTTGGTTTAGGAAATCCCGGAGATAAATTTATAAACACCCGCCATAACATAGGGTTTGAAGTAGTGGATGCGCTGGCACGCAAGCTAGGGGAAGGGGGAAAGGGGAAAGGGGAAAGTTGGGAACACCGGGAAAAATTCAAAGCTGAAATTATCAAAATTGACTATAACCTAAAACCTACAACCTATAACCTAATTTTGGCTAAACCAAAAACTTTTATGAATTTATCCGGTATGGCAGTTTCACAAATTGCCAGCTACTACAAAATAAAGCCGGATGAAATCATTGTGATCCATGATGAGCTTGATTTACCCCTAGGTCATATTAAAATCCGGGTTGGTGGATCGGACGCTGAAAAATTCGTGGTTGAGCAGTTTCTTCCAAATGAGAAATCAAAGGTTAAAGCCATGATTAAGCGCGCAGTAAAAGCTGTCGAAGCAATCTTAGAGCTGGGAGTTAAGAAGGCCCAAAGCCAATATAATGACAAAGGCGCGGGTTAGAAGTTATCAGTTGTTAGGAGGCAGGAGAAAGTTGCTATGTTTTAACTATTTCCTATCTCCTGTAAACTATTAACTAGCTAAATGTTTTTCTATCATTCCCTGCTCCATAATAGGCAATTCCGCTACCTCGAGTCCTTCTATACCCATTCCCTGATTAGATTGTTTGCCGTAGCAATCTTTCAAATATTTAACGGGATTTATATATACCAGACTCTTTTGGGTTTTGGGTTGACATTTTTCCAATCGATTGCAACGTCTGCCTTAATTTTTTCATTAATGTTTTTAATACAAGCCCTCTCCGTTGCACCATCGCTTTGGGTTATTAAAAGAAAGGGATTAAGATTTTCAGTATTTTGGGGCAATATTTTCTTAATCCTATTTTACGTATTCTTATTACTCGCGCAGCTGGACCCAATTGTTTTTATTGTAGCTGCAATATTTGCCGGAATCCAATTGGGGTTATATTGGACAGCTTACCATATTTATTTTGTCGAGCTTACTGATGATGATAAGCAGGGGAAGGAGCTTTCTCTAAATTCGTCTTTGGGGGCGATAGTATCAATTGGCGCGCCGGCTTTGGGCGGTTTAATTATTAGTTTTTTTGGATACCCGGCAGTGTTTTTAGTTATCTCATTCTTAATGGGTCTGGCAATTATCCCTTTAAAAAATCTCCCCAAACAGGATGATAAAGTGCCATTCGATATCTTAGAAACCATCTCTCTTCTTTCACCAAAGAAAGAAATTAAAAGCTTGCTGGCGTATTCCGGTATGGGGATAAGCCAAATCACAACTCAAATCTTTTGGCCAATTTTTGTTTTGCCTATTATGGCGGGAGTTGCGGGAATAGGTTTGTTGGGATCGGTCATAGCTTTATTCGGTTCGGTTTCAGCAATAAGTGTGGGTTTTTTATCTGACAAATTTGGGGCAAAAAAAGTATTAAATATTCTTTCGCCGCTTGATTCTATAATAGGCCTGTCAAGACTGTATGTATTTAACCCTCTTCAAGTCTATGGAATCTCTATGATTTCCTCGGCAATGTCAGAAGGCCAATTTATTACGATTGATTCTTTAACATACCAGCGCGGCCGGCATACCAACATAGTTGCAATTATAGTCCAAAGAGAGGTAGGATTAGCGGTTGGAAGGTTCTTATTTTTAACGTTAATGGGTCTATTATTTTGGTTTGGTTTACCTTTAGGGGTTGTTTTTGTTATCACTGCTTTGCTGGCTTTAGCAACAAGACTCTATCCTGAAAAAATTTAAATGGAAACTTTTCTCTACATTTTAATATTTACCTTGATTGGAAGCGTGGCTTCCCTAATTGGCGGGGTGATTTTGTTGTATAAAGAAAAAATTGCAATCAGGGTCTCCCATCTCCTGTCAGCGTTTGCTGCAGGAGCATTACTCGCAACGGCATTTCTTGATTTATTGCCGGAGGGGATAGCGGAAGCAAAAAATCTATACGAAGAAACAGGCGTTGAGATTAACGTTTTTGCCTGGACTGTTGTAGGTTTTCTTGCATTTTTTGTTCTTGAGCGCGCAATCCATTGGTCTCACCATCACCAGATTGAAGAGGGTGAATTTAAAAGAATTGGGCCTAAAGCGATTATCCCTTTGATAATGATTGGAGATAGTGTCCATAATTTTTTAGACGGTGTGGTTATCGCATCTACTTTTATGGTTAGTATTCCTCTTGGGATTGTCACATCACTGGCTGTTGCCGCCCACGAAATTCCTCAGGAGATAGGGGATTTTGGAATAATGCTTCACAAAGGACTAAAAAAAGGTAAGGTGTTGGTATTTAACTTATTAAGCGCCCTTGTCGCGATCCTCGGAGCGGTATTGGCTTTTTGGCTAGGTGATTCTATTGAGTCAGTTGTACCTGTCTTTTTGGCGATTGCAGCGGGTTTTTTCATATACATTGCAGCTGCAGATTTAATACCGGAGATCCATAACCAGGAAAAAAAGACAATGGCTTTAACAGAAACTTTACTGCTCATTTTAGGTGTTGTTATTGTTTGGCTTTCTATTGTATTTTTGGAAGGATTCATTGCCCTCTAATTTTTCATGGAAGAACAAACTATTTTAGCTGTAGATGATTCAGGTAATTTTTTAAAGTATATCTCTAAGGAAGAAGGACATAAAGGGAATGGAATTCGACATCTGGCGATCACTGTTTTTATTTTTAATTCAAAAGGTGAAGTTCTGCTCCAAAAAAGAAAGCACAAAATCTTTGATAATATCTGGGACAATACTGCCTCAACACATCAACTACACTTAGAAAATGGGACAGATGAAACTGATGAGGAAGCTACTTTAAGGGCATTGAATATTGAATATGGAATAAAGGATGTGGAATTAAAAATTGTAGGCGCCTTCAGCTACTATGCAAAATATGGTGATCTTTGTGAAAATGAATTCTGTAAACTATTAGTTGGAATTTATGATGGGGAAATAAACTTAAATTCGGAAGTTGGTTATGAGTATAAGTGGATGGAAAAGCGTGAATTTCTAAAAGATTTAGAACAAAATCCAAGCAAATATACCCCCTGGTGCAAAGCAGCTGCAAAAATATTAAAGAAGAAAGGAATACTTTGAGACTACAATGAGACTACAATCCTGGATTGGACACTCAATTCCAATCCTGGATTGGGAATTCGGATCAAGAGAATAGAGAATAAAGAGTATGGAATTTGATGAGGAATTGGTAGATATAGTTGATGAAAATAATGAAGTTATAGGGAAAGCAAAAAGGGGAGAGGCGCACAAAAAAGGATTAATCCACCGGGCACTTTCGGTTTTAGTTCTAAATTCAAATGGACAAATTCTACTGCAGCAAAGGTCGGCAAACAGGTCAATACACGCATTATCTTGGGATCTTTCAACATCAGAGCATGTTTTAGCAGACGAAACTTATGAGGATGCAGGAAAAAGATCTTTAAAGGAAGAATTGGGAGTTAATGCAGAGGTAAAACGAGCAAACAAACCAAATTTGCAAAAAAGGAAATATGAGTTAAAAAACCAGACGGTTTATGAAAATGAAATTGTTTGTATGTTAATTACAAAACATAGCGGGCCATTTAAATTAGATCCAAATGAAGTAAATAAAGTGAAGTTTTATTCAGTTGATCAAATAGAAAAAATGATTAAAGATAAGATTAAATTTACCCCCTGGTTTTTGGATGAATGGGAAAATGTAAAAAAAGTTATTAGAAATTAACTAAAGTTCCGGTCACTTCAGTTCCTAACATTGCTTTCTCCAAGTTCCCTTTATTGCCGCTAATTAATAAAGTGGGAATTCCCTTTTTTGCAATGCTGAAAGCTTCATTAATCTTATGCATCATTCCTCCGGTTACATCCCTA
>JACPKO010000098.1 GCA_016186985.1 Candidatus Daviesbacteria bacterium | reverse complement strand
TCCCCGCAACAAAAAGAAAACCCATCCCGCATCTGCGGGATTTTTCTTTTTTTTGGGATGGTGGATTCAAGCGGATCTTTGATCCGGTTCGGCCACGTTCAGTTTACATGAACGAGGGGGTCAATTTAATCCACTCCCCGCAACATAGCAAAAATTCCGCCGATCTTGGCGGATTTTTGGTATTTGTGAGGTTTGAGGATTCGATTGCGATTTAACCTCCAGATTTTGGATGTTTCACGAAATGAATTGAGCCTGGAAAGTTGAGAATAGTACTTAGGAAGCAAGTTCGGAAATTTGCGAAGCAAATTTGTGCTTCATCCACTCCCCGCAACTAATGCACAAACAGTTTTAACCACCCTTCCCAATTTGGAGTTTTTATTTCAATCGGTTTTTCTTCAGGTTTTAATACCTTTTGAATAAGTTCTTGCGGAATGATAACTACTGTTTCATCAGGAAAAGACATATTCAAATCATTTCTAGCTATTTCCTCTACTGAATCATAGGTTTGAGCACTCGAGAGCTCTTTTTTTAGCTCTTTATTCTTCCTCTCAAGATTGCCCACGTCCTCCAGTAGCACATTCAATCTCTTATCACTCCCTAAAGCAAAATTAATTTGCCTCACAAGACCAATAAGAATAATAATAGCCACAATAACAATAACTATGACCAGTAATTTTTTAAACATCGAATTTATTCCATTTTTAAACTCTATATCCCAAAAAAATACCAAAGGTCTATTATTTAAGATGCGAAAGGTGTGTAATCAATGATTTATGCCTAACCTATAATATATCTTTGATACTTGACTTTTATCTGCATTGGTTATAATATTATGGGACATTAATATGATTACTCTTAATGACGCACACCAGCAGTTCGTCGGCCATCTAAAGGGCCGAAACCGTGCTGCAGCTACAATTTTAGCTTACGGTAAAGATATAGAGCAACTTATCAACTTTTTAAACTCTCTTTCTAAAGAAAGTGCGGATAGTATCCAAACCCAGGATTTAAAGCTGTTCATGGATAAGTTAAGCAAGGAAAATTATACTCCTAAATCGATCTCCAGAAAAACAAATTCTACCAAAACATTTTTTAAATTTTTGAAAACTTCGAATTTAATTCCTGACGATCCGGCACGCGGCCTGGAGCATCCTAAATTTGAAAATAAACCTCCGCGGATTCTTTCGGAGCTTGAATACCGCGCGTTAAGGGATGCTTCCCGCTCGGATTTAAGGATGTTTGCAATCATCGAGCTTTTTCTTCAGACCGGTATCAGGATCGGAGAGTTAGCTAAACTTCAAGTTACTGCTGCTGATTTAGATTCTACCTCACCCTCACTTCATATCCGCCCCGAAGAAGGTACTGTTGAAAGAACAATTCCCTTAAATAAACCTGCTGTTGAAGCGATCAGAAAGTATCTCCAGGTAAGATCTCCATCTTCAAACCCGGCGTTATTTGTAACAAAAACAGGCAAACCTTTGCTTATTAGAAACATCAGGACTGCAATTGATAGATACTTCCGTTTAGCCGGAATCAACCAAGCAAAAGTTAATGACTTGCGCCATACATGGATCGCCCATCACCTAAAAGCCGGAACTTCTTTGCTTTTGATTTCAAAATTAGCCGGACACAAAAGGGTTTCAACAACCGAAAGGTATTTGCAATTTATCCAGGGTAAAACAGCTGAAGGCAAAATTACCTTAGACGAACTCTAATCCTTAATCATCAGCAGTTTGTGATACTCCTCATTTATTTCCAAATCCTTAAATCCTAATTTTCTATAAAGAGAAACCGCAGGTTCATTTTCAGGGGAAACAGATAACCAAAGTTTTGGATGCGGGTGAGATTTATATTCTTCGCTTTTTTTAAAATCCTCCATAGCTTTTTCGCTAAATTCCTGAGCTAATCCCTTTCCTCTTGCTTCACCATAAAGTCTGATCGCAAAAGAAATTCTATATCCGACGGGCAATTCTTTGACTATAAAATCATCAAACCAGATAATCCCCAGTAATTTATCCGAATTATCAACCAGAACATAATAGGCCAATATGTGAGTCGAAAATTCATCAAACCCTGCCCTGTCCTTAAAACGGGAAGAATCAGTAGTAAATTTACCTACATCAGTATCTGAACTTGAATATTCAATTAACTGAAGAATTTGATCTTCACTGAGCCCTTTCCTAATTTTATATGAATCCAAAGTTGCGATTATTGGGTTTTCCATTTGAAGTGCGCGGAGTAGGACTCGAACCTACGGCCAAGATTGTATAAGAATCCCGCTCTACCAACTGAGCTATCCGCGCATGCTGGAATTATATCAAAGCCTCGCGCGTTCTGTAATGTTTGCCTCAACAGTTGTTCTATCCCTTCCATATGTTAACCGCGACAATTCTTTAATTGCTCTGCCGACTTCCGGCCGGCGCATTTTTTGCCAATCTTCCCAGGAAGGAAAAGTCGTATCAACTGAAAAAGGATTAACCGGTTCGCCCTGCACCTGAGTTTTAACGTAAATATGCCGGGCTTCTATATTAACCAAATCCTGCTCGTTAAAAGTAGGTGCAAACTCATGCTGAAGGAAATTTGCATCTGTAACTCCAACCCTAAAC
>JACPKO010000097.1 GCA_016186985.1 Candidatus Daviesbacteria bacterium | reverse complement strand
TGGAACAACAGCAGCGCAGTTTATTTTTTACAGCAGCAGTGGGTTTAATAATTTTGGCTATAATAGTGGGCTCGGTTTACTATTTGGTAAAGTTTATCCAGTCCAGGGTTGCTTCGTCCAGGCAAGCCCCCCAGGCGTCTGTTGAAACAGTTGCCCAAACTTCAGGGAGTCCGGAAGGCGGGAGTGTTCAGGGGCAAGCAATCTCAAGTCCTGCTATAACAATACCTCAGACCGGCAATCAGGCTATCCAGCCCCGTCCTATCCCAGAAAAAAAACTTTATAATTCGGGAACTTTTCAAGTCAGCTACCCGAACACATGGGGGATTCTAAATTGTACAAACTCGCTTCATTTTGAACTTGATCCTAACTCAGGAGTTGATAGTAAATCTGAATGCTCAATTGCTCAAAAGCCGGTAACTATTTTAGTTGATAACATAGACGGTTGCGGAGGAGAGAATGTAAAAGTTGGAAATACCGAGGTAATTAAGTCCAAAAAGGTTGACGGAGGCTATACTGCTTACCGGTGGTGCACGAAAACCGATCCAGTTTTAAATATCACACACCGTGTGTCCAAAGCAGGAGAAAGGGCAGTAAGCCCCATTGATTATGCAAATCAAATTGAAGAGATTATTTCCAAGCTCACTTTCTCCAGGGGATCCTAGAATTTTTTGTCACTTGTCACTTGTCACTTGTCACTTGTCGCGTTAACATTAACCTATGCAGAGGGGATCTGTCCTACCTATCCTATTAATAATTGTTTGTGTAGTGGTTATAGCGGCAGCTGGTTTTATTTATCTTCGTTTCGCCAGTACGAAACCGGTAGGCCCGGATGCAAACTCGAATGCATTATCCGGCACTCGTGCAAGCCCTAAGCCTCAGATAACTGGTGATAAATTGCTTGGTTTGAAACTTGAAATTCCCCAAAAGTACAGCCTTAAAAAAGAAACGGAAGAGGATTATTTTAAAAGGGCTTACGGGAACATAAGAAAGAATTTCAGCAGTTATGTCCTTTATCCTCCGGCGGAATTTGCAGAAGCTTTTTATATCATTTCTGATAAAGAGGACAATTTGGATAAAGCCACGCTTACGGTTTGGGTTTTTAAAAATCCTGATGATTTAGACGCCAAAGAATTTTACAGCAAATATTGGTATTATCCGTTTGTTTGGGGAGATTTCACGGAACGTAAAAATGAAATCGCACCGGCCAACATTGAACTTATAAACGGCCGTGAAGTATTGTCAGGAGTTGTGAGTTACAGAGAAGGAAACCCAAAATATATATATTTACCACTTCAGGATAAAGAATTAATAATGCAAATCCAGTTTAAAAGTGACGATTTAGTAGGTAAAGAAATAGTGCAGTCGTTTAAGTTTGAGTAGAGATCGTATGAAATTAATAAAGGTTACAAACTTAAGCTATAAGCGGAGCTTGCGACGCTTACGTCTTAGCGTAATATTGTAACCTGAATTTTTAGCATTATAAGTATCAGTTTATAGCTTCTTGTTCCGATATAATTTAGCTATGCGAAGTTTTCAAAGAGGAATTTCTACACTGATCATTTTAAGCATCTTTTTAACTGCAGCAATTGCTATTGCTTCAGGTTATTTTATCTTTTACCAAAACCAGCAAAAAGCGAACCTCTTTCCTTCGGAAAGTAAAACAATTAATTCTTTTGAGGATTGTCAAAAGGCAGGCTATCCTGCTACAAAATCTTATCCAGCAACTTGTAGTACACCTGATGGTAAACACTTTATTCAAGAGCTTTCTGAAGAAGAAAAAGAAGGGTTAAAACCACCAAAAGATAATTTAGAGTAGATAAGCAAAGCTTGCGGCTTCGCCTAAAGCAAAGCTTGCCTTTACAAAAGGTAAATATCTATATATCTTGCTGTCCAGCCCTTCAGTAAGCTCAGGGCTTTCAGGCGCGAAACTATAGTAAATATATATCGATATATTGCGCCTTCCAGCCGGCAGTGCGGGCGTCGTCGAAGCCGAGATCGATAATATTTCCCTTAATCGCGCCACCAGTATCTCCTGCAATTGCTTTGCCATAGCCCGGTATGTAAACATTTGAGCGCATTTTTATAACTTTTGGATCAACCGCAATAACTCCTTTTCCTGCTCTTAACCCGATTGCAGTCCAATCGTTGCATCCCGGACAGCGGGAATCATAATGGGTGGCATATACTCTCATCTTTTTCCAATATTGAATCTCACCCTCAGGAGTTTGCAAAGTTTTCCAGACTATTTTTGTTCCCCTTGAAATAATCTTATTCTTTGGGGATGCGATACTGATATCAACAATATCGCGTTCAAATTCTTCTCCATTGTAGTAAGTGATTTTTGTCGTAGTTGTTTTCTTACCATCCTCGCCTTCCTGCGCAACAGTCTCAATTCCTGCTTCGACTTCCGGGTCATCTTTATATTCTGTCTCAAATTTAATACTTGCCGATACGGTTGCAAACTTTTCCTCAAACCGGGTTTCAGTTTTAACCGGTTGAAAAACACCCAGGACCTCGCTTTTTTGGGTCTCTGGGTTATTCTGAAGACTTAATGCGGTAACAGACGAATTTAATGACAATAATCCGGCTAAAGCTGCACCTAAAAGCTTATCCATTGTAAAACCTGCAGATGAGCGTAAAGGATTTGAAGGAAAAAATCAACTTTAACTGTTTAGCCAGTCATCATCGTCGCGT
The DNA here is from genome assembly GCA_016186985.1 of Candidatus Daviesbacteria bacterium. Taxonomy (GTDB): domain Bacteria; phylum Patescibacteriota; class Microgenomatia; order Daviesbacterales; family UBA10151; genus JACPKO01. The sequence continues at coordinate 464 of JACPKO010000097.1, read as the reverse complement.
AAATCAGAAACTGGAAAACTATCCTCTTCTCGGTATTGGAGTTTTTGCTCAAGCAAAGATTCTGGGATGCTGGAAAGGAATCTTGAAGGTAAATTATTCGACCTGGTTCCGAAATATAGTCTTGACCGTGCATAGCTTAAAAATAATTTATGCCTCGCGCGGGTTATACCGACGTAGGCAAGCCTTCTTTCTTCCTCCATTTGTGTGGGGTCTAAAATTGAGCGGGAATGGGGAAAAAGTCCCTCCTCAAGACCCACCAAAAACACCACATCAAACTCAAGCCCCTTGGCCGCGTGGATTGTCATTAAAGTAACTGCTTCATTTTTATCCGGATCCAAAGCTGCCTCAGGCATTTGTTTGTCCTGGATTAAAGCGACGTTTTCTAAAAACTGAACTAAGTTAGGAAAAAGCTCAGCCACAGAGCGTAATTCTTTAACGTTTTCTACCCTTGATTTTCCCATCTC
>JACPKO010000036.1 GCA_016186985.1 Candidatus Daviesbacteria bacterium | reverse complement strand
CTGATAATTTATCTATCCTGTCTATCCTACCACCAATTCGCAGCTTGTCTCCAAGGCGGAACTGGAATGGCAACTCGAGAGCTATAGGTAATATTTTGGGAGAAAAACTCTTAGTAAAGAAATCCTTTAAGATTTTTTCTCCTTTACTGCGCATATTTTTTTCATGTACTCGACTAAGATACCCCTCATTAATCCAGTTTTTTTGCAAAAGTTCCAAAAGTTCTTTTTGACTAGCTTTACCGCTTTCTATCAGTGACTTATAAAAATCTCGTAGCGTCGCGTGAATACTGGTACCAAAACTTTGGGCGCTGCTTTGAGGCACTGGAATTCGCAAAATATATTTGGCCTTATAGTGCATGGGGCACATATTAAAAGTGTCAATTTGAGAATAAGAAAGATAGTCAACAAGCAGCTTTGTTCTGGGTTGTTGGTTGATGGTAGATTCGTCAAGCTCAACCGGTTTCCATTCAAGAAGAGTAAGTTGTGCCATTGCTTCATTGTTTGCTTGCCCTGAGCCGAGTCGAAGGGTTGATTTTTGAATGATATTTTCCCCCAATGTTTCATAAACGAATGGGGAAAGTTTGCGTTCTCTTTTTCCCTCGCCGTAATAATTGGCCGCAGTTAAAAAGAGAAAATCGCGCGCCCGGGTCATGCCCACATAAAAAAGTCTCCGTTCTTCCTCAAGATGGTAATCACCCTCGGGCAGAATTTCTTTGATTAAAGCCTCCGGAATTGGGATTTGCTCGCGCCGCTCCCTGGTAGGGAAACGTTGGGAAACCAGGTTAACCAGAAACACGATTGGGAACTCCAGTCCTTTGCTGGAATGAATTGTTAAAATATTAACTGCGTTATTTTCTGTCCAGTCTAAATCGGCAGCCAGAGGTGATTCCCCCATTTGCATGGACAAATCAATCCAGTCAACAATAGCAGAAACTGATGCATCTTCGTGTTCCACCTCATAAGTTTTTAATTTATCAAAAAACTTTGCCATGTTTTGAGCCCGGCGTTCATCAAGCTTTGTTTTATAAACAACAATCTTTTTAAGAAGTCCCGAGTCTTCCAAAAAATAATAGAGAATTTGTCCAGCGCTATCATGGCCCATCCGCTTAAGATGTCTTGTAATCATACCGACAATTTGTTTACATTCTTCTTTTATCTCATCTTGCACAAAGACCTGATCAATTTTTTCCAGCGTTTCAAAAAGGGACAGGTTTTGTCGTCGCTCCATGCTCAACACCCGATAGAGGGAGACACTGTCTTCAAAGTTATATAAAACTTTAAGATAACAAATTAAATCCTTTATTTCTTCCTGCCGAAAAAGATGACCGGGACCCAAAAATTGGTAAGGAATTTTTTGCCGCTCAAAAGCGCGAATAAAAGGCTCGGCGTGATTGTTGGCCCGAACCAGAATGGCAATATCCTTATATTGATAGGTTTTAGGTTTTAGGTTGGAGGTTGTAGTAAGTTCTCCAATTTTTTTCGCCACTTCCTCTGCTTCGTTTTCCACCCGGTCGGTATAAATAAGCTGTGGTTGGTCACCTTTAATTTTCCGAACGCCCACTAATTTTTTATCAATTTTTTCTTTCACCTCAAGTCTATCGGGATTATTATTTTGAATAAGTTGATAAGCGCTGTCTAAAATGGTTTGGCTAGATCGATAGTTTTTGGTCAAGACAATAACTTTGCTTTTAGGAAAATGTTTTTTAAATTGAATAATATTTGATACAGCCGCCCCCCGCCATCTATAGATAGCCTGGTCATCGTCGCCTACCACGGTAATATTTTGTTTACCGCCTGATAATAAAATAGCCAGCTCGTTTTGGGCAAAGTTGGTATCTTGAAATTCATCAACTAAAATATACTTAAATTTATTTTGATACTCTGCCAGAATATTTTTTCTGGTGCGGAAAAGTTTAAGGGCATTACTTATTAAATCAGCGAAATCCATCACTCCCTCTTTGGACTTCAATTCCTCGTAAACCTTATAAGCATTTGCTAACTCTGACGTTTTTTTAATTTCTTCTTTGGTAACTTCTAACTTCTGACTTCTAACTTCTAACTTTTTGACATACGTCAGATATTCGCTGGGCGATACGTCCTCATCTTTCAACCGACTGAAGTGTTGCAGCATTCCTCCCAAAAATTTGTTGGGGTTGCCCAGGGGACGGAAATATTCAAGGTCAAACTTAAACAGATTTTTGCGCAGAAAAAGAATTGTTTCTGCCTCGCTCATCAGTTTGTAACCGGGATTTAGACCGATATGAATTGCTTCGCTACGCAAAATCCGGTCGCAAAAAGAATGAAAGGTGGTAATCCACATCTGCGAGTAGCCGTAGGGGAGGGCTACATCAACTCGCTCTTCCATTTCGCGGGACGCTTTGTCGGTAAAGGTGAG
>JACPKO010000095.1 GCA_016186985.1 Candidatus Daviesbacteria bacterium | reverse complement strand
CGGGCAACGAATGGTTTACCTATTAAATCCTTAACTTGTTTCGCACCTTCATTGGTATGCACCCAAGTTTGTCCTATAGTACATGGATTTGTGCTCAAAAGTTTTTCAAAATACCATGTGTTTCCCCATTTATTGCTCCGTTCCAGGAAATGAAGCCCAGGCTCAGCGCTAGCCCAGGCACTAGTACAAATCTGGTCCCAGATATCCCGGGCTTTATAAGTTTGGTATTCTATTGTTTTCTTACCTAAAGATTCCCAGGTCTCTATTAACCCATCCCATTTCTCATCGTATTCCGGATCGGAGGTATCCGGGAATTTAGTTACCCAGTCTTCATCATTTTTAACCGCTTCCATGAATTTATCTGAAACACAAACCGAGAGATTGGCTCCGGGAATAGATTTACCGTCTTCTTTGGCGTGTATAAATTCAATTACATCAGGATGCCAATCATGAAGCATTAACATTAAAGCCCCTCTTCTTGAACCTCCCTGCTGGATAACGTCGTGGTTGGCTGCGGAATATAGTTTAGCCCAGGAAACAGGACCGGAGGACGTACCGTTTACTTTTTTAACTCTCGCGCCGTGAGGCCTTAAAGATGAAAGGTTAATTCCAACCCCGCCGCCCCTGGCCTGGATTTCAACAGTGTGGGTAATGTTTTCCATTATGCCTGCCCGTGAATCTTTGGGGGAGGGGATAACGTAACAGTTAAAAAAAGTTACCTCATATCCTGTTCCAGCGCCTGATAAAATCCTGCCTGCAGGTACAAATTTAAAACCCTCCATAGCATCATAGAATTTTTGAGCCCAAAACTTGCGCAGGGCATGGGTTTTTTCCATCTGGGCGATACCTGCTGCAACCCTTTGCCACATTTCCTCAGGAGTGAATTCAGTCGGCGCACCGTCCACGTCTTTTAACGAATATCTATCCATGAAGACTTTAGCTCTCACCCCATCCAGCTCGGTTTTGGTCCTGATTTGGGGCAAAATACCTTCATCGTATGCGACAACTTTTGGTTCTCCATTTGAGGATTTCTTTTCCACCGGAACACTGACCTGTAATGCTATTGTTTTATTTTTATTTTTGTTTTTCATATGTTTTTTGTTAGCATCTCAAGCTCTTTCGAAAAGTCGCTCGGTACCTTAAATTGCCTGTAAACTGACACAAACCTTAAATATGCAACCGGGTCAACTTTTTTAAGCTCGGCTAAAACTTCCCTGCCGATAACTTTACTTTCAATCTCGCTTTTGTCCTTAGAGCGGATTTTACGCTCAATTTTTCCTACAATTGCTTCCAGATTTTCAAAGGCCGGTCGTTTCTCAAGTGCCTTGATAAGTCCGGACCTCACTTTGTTAATATCAAAAGCCTCCCTCTTCCCGTCCCTTTTAATCACTGCCATCTCAACTACCAGGGCCCGCTCGTACGTCGTGTATCTTCTTTTGCATTTAAGGCACTTCCGTCTGCGTCTTATTTCGCCAGTACCTTTTACATCTCTTTTATCCAAAACAGCGCTTTGGTTGCTTTTACAAAATGGACAATTCATACAACATATTGTACCTTACCTATATTGATAGCTCAATATGTGCTTACCTAAAATCTAGAGTAACATATTGTCCTGAAGGGGTGTCAATATACTATATATTGTGTGGAGCTTTGTATCTACTTCAAAGGAACTATCGAGACCTTTTCCATCACATCCCCTACTGTTATCTTATCAGCCACATCCTGTCCTTTGATGACTTTTCCAAAGATCGTATACTTAGGAGGCAGATCAGGATTATCTGCAAGCATGATAAAAAATTGAGATCCATTCGTGTTAGGGCCTGAATTGGCCATAGCAACAATACCTTTTGTGTATTCTTTTGTAACAGGTTCATCGTTGAATCTATAGCCTGGTCCGCCTGTTCCGTTTCCCAGAGGATCCCCTCCCTGGATGACAAATGGTGTTGGTGTTTTAATAACTCTGTGGAATGTTAATCCGTCATAAAATCCTTCATTGCTGAGAAAAATAAAATTTGTTGCAGCCATAGTTGCCTCAGGATAGATTTCAAATTCAATACTGCCTTTATTTGTTTGAATTAAGGCTTTTTTACTGGGCCCCCCAGAGCTATTCTTTAAATCTTTAGGAGCTAAAGGGGGAGGGGGTTGGGTGTAAGTTTTTTTGGTCATGGTTGTTGTTTTTCCTTCAGTTGCTCCCTGGGTTGCTTCCTCAACGGGCTGGGTGGGTTCAGGCTGTGAAGCGCTTGGGCTTGGTACAGGGGAATTTGTATTAATCAGGCGGGTGGCAATAATCCCTATAACTGCAACTATGGTAATGGCAATAAATACAACCGTAAAGCTTTTTT
>JACPKO010000015.1 GCA_016186985.1 Candidatus Daviesbacteria bacterium | reverse complement strand
TAACCATTCGGCTTTGGTGATTTGAAAATAAAACCCCAAACTCAAAACTATCAAGGTTATGCAAAGTTGAAGTATCAAATTAGGCTGGTCTCGGAAAGCAGTGATTAACCCTTCGATTGCATATTTAAAAGACATTGCGCGCTTTGCCGGCATAAGGATATGATAACAGATTTTAGGGGATTGCAAAAAGAGATAATAGTTTATATACTCGGTTTAAACTCTGCCTAAGACCCTCGCCCGCATATAAATTAAATATGAATACACCAACAGGAGCAGAAAGATCAGGAGATAGTTTTCCAAGACGCCAGTTTTTTTCAGATCTTGCAAAAGTAAGTATAGCAACTGGCGGCGCTGCTCTTTTAACGGTGGTTGATAGAAGCCCGGCCATGCCGGTTTTGGATGCAATAGCTAGCTTAACACCACCCAAGTCTCCCCTTACCCGGGAACAAATATTAGCAAGCTTAGGTGATGCTCTGGCTACTCCAGCAGCTTTTGCACAGGCTGAGTGCACCGGTCCTAATGTGCCCTGTCTTGTCCCGGATGAAATTGCCAGATATGGATTTTTCCAGGTAAACCGTGTCCTCCGGAATGAAAGGGGAGAAAACTTTGCTATCTCTGATGCAGCAGTTGGAGTTTACCTTATGCAAGAAGTCGGAAGCTCTAATTATCCAAAATATGACCTCCAGAACCCAATATTAGGACCTGACGGACTGCCAATTGCCTTTTTAGATGAAAAAACAGGTAAATACCGTGAGGTAAGAGAATCCCTGCTTTTTGTTTCAGCACCAAAAGGAAGTGCAAGATTTAATGGAAGACTGTTACTTAGCACAGACCAATCTCAGGATACCTATAAAATTATAAGACCTGCAGGTGAAGTAAGAGACAGGGTTGCCGGTAAACGCCGGGATGCGCAGGGCTGTGAGTCGGCATGTGAGTTGAATTGTGCACTTGTAGCAATCTGGGAGCGCAGGAAAAGTGCTTCCAATCCAGCGACTTTCAGAGACAGCCGGGGCTTAGCTGAAAGGGACCAAACCGCTATCTGGTTATGGCCGGGTGAGGAAAAAGATCCAAGTACTCATCAGCTTACTTCGTTTTCACAAATCCCTGATAGCCGTATCCGCGACTTGATTGCAAGCGGGGATTCTACTCCTGCCGTTTATATTGGTCCTGCTCATGGAAATTCAAACTTAGTTCTTGTAGGGGAATAAAATGGAAGATGTAAGAATACAAAAAACAATAAAAGCTTTTAAATACTCACTTTTAGTGATGTCAGTTTTGATGCTTTTAACATTTAGCGGAATAAGTATTGTTAACAGCAACCTCTTAAACCAGGGACCTAAAATAGTTAAGGCAGATGTAGATGATGATGGGGGGACTGAAACATCCGGTGGGGAGAATGGAGGTAATGGAGATTGTTGCGGAAGTGAAGAGCAAGAAGAAGAGTCTCATGAGAATCCTCCTGATGAAGATGGAGATGGCGATTGTGAGAAAAATTGTAGTCCATCACCATCACCAAGCCCAAGCCCATCTCCTTCACCTTCTCCTAGTCCATCTCCATCTCCATCTCCTTCTCCTTCCCCATCCCCTTCGCCTTCCCCAAGCCCATCCCCATCTCCATCACCAAGTCCTTCACCGTCTCCATCACCATCCCCATCGCCTTCGCCAAGCCCTTCTCCCAGCCCAAGCCCAAGCGCAAGTCCCAGTCCTTCACCTTCCCCTACCCCAAAACCTTCTGATTTTGACTTAGTCCAGTGTCAAGTTGGCAAAATTAAAAAGATAGTGAACTCTGTAGTAGTCTGTGTCTCCCAAAATCAGGAACAAAACCAAAACCAGACCCAAAATAATAATCAAAACCAGACTGTTACTCAAAACGTCACGGCTCAGGGCGGCAGCTCTTCAAGTTCTTCTTCAAGTTCAAGCAGGTCTGAAACAAACATTACAATTAATAATCCAGCACCGAGCCCGACAACTACAACCATCACAACCTTGACTTATGTTTATAATACCTACGGACAAAAAGTCTTAGGGGAAACAACAAGTACTGTTTATAAGGCACCTACAACGGTTGAGACAAAAGGCGGGGTACCCCAAGTTATTTCCCAGGCCCCATCAAGCATTAAAGAACTGCCAAGGACTGGCTTGCCGCTGATAGGGTTTGGACTGGCTTCATTATTACCAGGCGGGTGGATAATTAGAAAACTGAGCAGGAAAAATGAATCTCAGGAAGAATCGGCTAACTCAGTTTGGATGGGGAAGCAGATGATTAACTAGCTAGTTAATACGATTTCGTGGATATCCTCTTTTACTCTCTTTAGACTAATCTTTTTTGCTTGGCTTGGAAGACTTTCGTTAATTTTATCTGCCCATTCGATTAAAACTACATTGCTTAAGTCATTTAAAATTTCTTCGAGTCCGGAAGTTTTTAGATCGATATTATTAAGTCTATATAAATCTATATGGTAGAAAAAGTTAACTTGGCCCGGTATAGAATACTGCCTGATTATTAAAAAAGTAGGGGAGGTGATTTTGTTTAAAACCCCTAAGCCTTGTGCAAACCCCTGGGTAAAAGTTGTTTTACCTGCTCCTAACTGTCCGTACAAAGCAATAATCCCGCCATTTTTAAAGTCCTTTGCTAGTTTTTTTGCAAAAGACTTTGTCTGTCCGGCATTTCTAGTTATAAATTTTTGCATCAATTTTTCCCTTTTTCATTTTGTATAAAACAAACCCGCCCCCTAACCCCAAAACCCCTATCCCTAAAGTTACTAAAAACCAATTAATATTTTTTTCCGCCAGGACTTTAGTTTCCAGTCCCGAGGTTGTATTATTGCGGATTTGACTTTCTCCCGCAACAGAGGCTATCTGAATTACGTAATTTTTTTCAGGTGAATTTACCAAACTGGCTGTTATGTCAATTTTTTCATCCTCTTCCTCAGAAATTTCCTCCTCCTTTAAAGTAGAGGAAGATGGTTTGGGAGTGTCAGCAGCACTAATTCTTACACTTAATTCATTGCTCCAGGTTGGGCCAGAGCCGGAATCAGAATACCTGGCAACTTTAAAAATATAGCTTCCGCTTCCCTGAAAACCCGAGTCATCCATATCCGGTTTAACCTTAATTTTCCCCTCCCAATTACCTGTAGTACCCGTCGTAATTTTTAGTTGTTTGGAATATTTTTCAGAATTGCCAATCCATCCGGCTGAATAAGTCTGTCCAAAATAATTTGACGAACCATCTTTTTTAAATGCACCTTTTAAGAAGAAATTTTGCTCGGGGTTATTAGGAAGGTTTAGGAAAACCTGAGTTTCAAATTCCTGGTTTGAATTTATCTCACTGGGGATATCTTTGATACTAAAACTGTTCTCACTTTTTTGTAAGGCTGTAGTACTGGGTGAGGGTTGGGAAGTTGGGTTTGGTAATAAAGAAGGTTGCGGTGAAGCTGCGGATTCTGTTTGGATTCTGAATTTAAAAACCTTAGTCCACTCACTCCACTTTTGGGCTTCATCTTTAGCTTTGACACGCCAATTCCAGCTGCCTTCTGCTAGACCCTGCGGTGAATATGAATAATTATTGGTATAAGTGGATTTTTCAGGGGTGGAAAAATCATCAGAATTATCAACTTCTACCCGAAAGCATGATCCGGATTCGACACATCCGCCGGTATATTCCCAGGTTAGCTTAGGGGATTTCTCGACTATAGAATTATCACCGGGAGAAAGTAAGTTAGGAGGACCAGTTGCGTAAGTGGATTGAGGCAATAAAAATACTACAATAAAAAAACTGCCTATCAAAAAATGCCTTCTCAAACTGTAAAGCATTTAAGATTAATATAACATTTTTTCCTACGGAATATGCCAGTATAGAGTGACGATGCCGTTTTTATGATCAACAAAAACCCCTTTGCCTGCTGTGCCCGTTAAATAGCATGTTTTTGAATCCTGCGTTGCATAAGCTTCACCGTCTTCTGCGGCATAAATCGAAGAACCGGCATAATCTGCAATGTCTAAACCGGAATGGGTTCCAAGAAAATAAACTTGCCCAAACCTGGTAGTTATGTCTCCGGGGTTGCATGTTCCTCCCTGCGAGCAGTCTCCTCCAGAGTAGTTTGAGAGCGGTTTATTAAACCTACCGGAATCAAAGTAAGGCTTGGGATCGACTTTATTTTCGCGTCCGATTATCACGCCGCTATCAACATGGGCGGGGGTCATTACTTCAAAATGGAGATGCGGACCTGTTGAGCATCCGGAATTTCCAACTCCGGCAATTCTTTCCCCTTTTTTAACAGAGCCTAATTTAGTTCCTGCTCCCGCCAAAGCCCGGGCAATTGAATCTGTGTCAGCCCGAAGTTTTGCGAGGAGGTCCTGGAATTTTTTCTCGTCATTTTGGGTTACCCGCAAAATCTCTTCCTTGGCTTTTTTTTGCTCAGCTAATTGTTCGGTGTATTTTTCCAGATCCTTTTTTAATTTTTCCTGCTCTGCCTGGCGGGACTCACGGTTGGTTTTTTGGTCGTTGTATGTATTTTTGGTAGCCTGGAGCTGGTATAAAACTTTTTTATCATTAGCCTGGGCGACCTGGATATATTTAAGCCTTCCCAAAAGATCAGTCACTCCATGTGATGAAAAAATTAAATCTAAGGTTGAGGTATTTGAATATTTATAAGTTTTGACTATTCGTTCTAGCAATACTTCAGAGATGGCATCAACCGATAAAGACAACCTTTCAATCCTGCCGGTCAAATCATTAATCTCCTTATCCAGCTTTTTAATTTGGAACTGTGCTTCCTCAATTTTTAACTGGGTCAATTTACTTTGCCCGTCAATAAATGCAAGTTGTGTTTTTAAAGTTTTTTCCTGAGCCTGAGCTTGAGCAAGCTGCTTTTCAACCTCCGTAATTTCGTGGCGTTTATCGCTTAATTGTTTTGCCAGTTCATCTAAAGTTTGGGCATGGACAGAATGGAAAAGCGAGAGGGGAAAAGCGAGAAGGGAAAAAAATAGAATAAAAATAACTAGTTTCTGGATTAACTTCATACTTACTACTTTAAGTATCTTCTAACAGCAGAGAAGGATCCGATAAAGCCTATGGTAAGCGAGGCTAGTATAGCAATGCCTAAAAGTTCAACCATAATAATTGGGGATACCGGTAATAATTCTATTTCAGCCAGGCTGGGTTGAAGAAAAGGGGTGAAGTACCATGTCAAAGCGTAAGTCAATACCCAAGCTGACACCGCACCTATTAAAGCGTAAGTTATCCCTTCCCAAAGAAAAGGCGCACGGACAAACCAGGTGGAAGCGCCTAAAAGCCTCATTATTTCAATCTCGTTGCGTTTTATCCTGATTTTAAATCCGATAATCATTAAGATAACCAGGACCGAAAACCCGATTAAAAACCCGACTGAAACACCCCCAACCCAGCGGATTACCCCTGTGGCTTTGGTTAAAGTTTTAATAACATCTTCAGGAACCACCACCTCTTCAACCACAGGTTCCTGTTGTAGGATTTGGGCTACGATTGCAAGATCTGAGGGAGTGTTTGTTGAAATCTCAAGAGAGGCCGGGAGGATATTGGCGGTCACAAGCTCAAGAAGTGTAGGGTTTTCCTTATTCCTATCCCTGTAGATTTGCAGGGCTTCGTCTTTTGATACAAAACGCAAATTTTTTACCTTACCGGTTTGTTTAAGTGCGGCCTCGATAGCGTCAACATCCTCCCCGGTTGCATTATCCTTAAAAAAAGCAATTGCCTGGGGTTTGCTCTCGTAATGCTGAAGGATTTTTTGTGAGCCAATAGCAATAAGAAGAAAGAGAAGCAGGGTCAGGAATGTTAAAAACATGATCATGGTTGCGGCCAAAGCCTGATAGGGGGTTCTTCTGATATTTTTGCCGACATAGTTAAAGACTCTCATGTTTTAAGTTTTCCAAGTAACAATCTGCAAGTTTCCAAACAAGCACCAATTTTTTAAAATCTAAAATTCCAAATTATTGATTATTTGAATTTGGAATTTGTTTGTTTCTTGTATTTTGGATACTTGGTTATTACTAGTGTATTTCATATCTTCCTTCCTTTTTATCCTTTATAATTTTTCCATCCCTAATTGATACCACCCGCCGTTTTAAGGTATTAACAATCTCAACATTATGAGTAGCCATCATGACTGTTGTTCCCCAGGAATTGATTTCATTTAGGAGTTGGATAACCCCCCAGGATGTTTGCGGGTCCAAATCCCCGGTTGGTTCGTCAGCAAGCAAAATATCAGGTTTGCCAATAATTGCCCTGGCTATGGCAGTCCTTTGGCCTTCGCCGCCGGAAAGCTGGTTAGGAAATAAATTGCGTTTAGGCCAAATTTCAAACAACTTTAAAATCTTTTCTACTTCTTTGGCAATTTGCTCGTCAGAATGTCCCCGGACCTCAAGAGCAATAGCCACATTTTCAAAAACCGTCCGGTCATCCAGCAATTTAAAATCCTGAAAAACAAATCCCAGTTTTCTCCGGTAAAAAGGCAAATTTGAGGATTTTATTTTAGATATGTCTTTTTCGAATACGAAAATTTTGCCGGAACTTGGAGGATATTCCTTTGCAATCAACCTTAGAAGGGTAGATTTGCCTGCCCCCGAAGGACCAACTAAAAAAATAAACTCACCTGCCTCCACTTCAAGGTTAATTTCGGATACAGCTAAGGTATTGCCATATTTTTTTGACACCTGATCAAATTTAACGATAGTCTGGGCCATTTTAATTAGGATATAGTGATTAGCGCTATTGAATAACCTCAACCCGGCCAACGTCCATGAACCACCCCGTACCAGGCAAATTGTTGGTTTCACCGTAGATTTTAACTTTCTTGTTTTCGTACTCTGAAAGATCAAGTACAGAAGAGGTTAGAAGTACCGGAGTAGCACCGTCCCTTACTAAAAGGTGTGTACCCTGGCTATAAGTGCTTTTTTTATCGTCAGGTTTCTTTGTGACTTTTCCTTCAGCGAAGTCACGAAATGTTTTTGCATCTTCTGCAGCGTGCTCGGGAGTTTTGTCCAGAAGCGGTATCCGCTGGCCTGACTTACTTGAGTTTGCCAGTAAATACCCTGTACCTATGCCGGCGATTATTGAAATAACCAGGACTGCAGCCAGCAGTTTGATATTTAGTGCGGGCTTAAATCTGTGTAACGGAAGAATACCTTGTTGGTTTTCTGTTGTATCCATGACAATTTATTGTAGCATATTTTAAGAAATTGCAAACCTTCATTAGGGTAACTTTAAAATATTGCCTTCAATAAATTCATCCAAATTACCGTCAAGAACGCCTTGTGCGTCTGAGGTTTCGATATCCGAGCGCAGATCTTTAACCATTTTATAGGGATGCAAAACATAAGAGCGGATTTGAGTCCCCCAGGAAGCCTGAGTGTGTTCACCTTGAATTCCCTTTAACAATTCTTTATCCTGAGCCTGTCGAAGGGCCCAAAGTTTAGCCAGCAAAAGCTTCATGGCGTTTTCCCTGTTTTGAAGCTGAGATCTTTCAGTTTGGCAGGTAACTACTATTCCTGTTGGTTTATGGACGAGACGCACAGCTGTTGAAACTTTATTAACGTTTTGGCCTCCGGCTCCTCCAGAACGGAATGCTTCAAACTCTAAATCGGATTCGTTTATTGAAACTTCTTCCGCGTCTTCAATAACAGGAAGTACCTCAACAAGCGCAAAAGACGTTTGGCGCAGGGCATCAGCGTTAAAAGGGGAAAGTCGGACCAATCTATGCGTGCCGGCCTCCCTTCTTAACATGCCGTATGCAAAAGATGCATGAACAATCATTGATAACTGTTTTATACCTGCCTCTTCCCCGGCGGATTCATCAGTAATCTCATATTCCCAGCCTTTTTTTTCAAAATACCTTTGATACATTCGGGAAAGCATTAATGCCCAATCCATCGCCTCAACCCCGCCGGTTCCTGAATGGATGGAAATAATTGCTTCGGAATCATCATGGGGGCCTGATAGAAATAATTTTAATTCCAAATCCGAAAGCATCCCCTCAAGCTGCAAGGTCTCTCCTTGCAGCTCAGAAAGCATTTCCTCTTCTTCAGAAATTTCCAGGGCATTGTTAATGCGTGTCTCAAGTTCCTCCAAAGCCTGAGCTGTCTTTTGTTTTTCTGAAAGCTGACGGCTGACAGCTTGAGCCTGCCTCTGATCATTCCAAAACCCCTCTTTCATGGTTTTGGCCTCAAGCTCCCTGATTTCGCGCGACAATTCAGCGGCGTCTATTTGATCTTTAATTTTTTCAAACCGCTCTTTCGCGCTTTTTAAACTTTGCTGAATTTCTTCCATGAGGGAATTATATCAATTTAGGACCTGATTAATGCAGACACCCACAGAAATTAGTATAATTCTGTTTATGCAAGTACAAATTATTATTACAGGAGGTACAATTGATTCTGTATGGAATGGGTCAAAAGATACTGTTGAGGTTTCGGAGCATTCTGTTTTACCTGAATATTTTAAGGAATTAGGAAGAAACTTAGGAAGAAGTTGCGAAAAATATTGGAGAAGGTAAATTTTACTCAATCTTCAAAAACGAACAGTAATCATTTTATACTGTGAGCGATTGAAGTTGAATAAGCATTGATATCTTTTCTAATTTTTACAGGCACTGCCTTATTTAAATCCTTTAAAAAGTCTTTGCCATGGAAAATTTCTAAAATAACCGGTTCACCCTTTTTATCAACCTGAACAATCATCTGGTCTGTATCGTAAGAATCGTCAACTTTTTTATCGCTAAGTTGAATCATTAATATATCAACATCCTCGCTATAGGTAATCTTAGGTTTAGTCTTTTGTGCTTTCATATCTTCCCCTTTTTGCAATATGGACTGTGATCACAAATATTATATCACCCTTTTTATTGAAAACGACACGAAGAATATAATTTTCTTTAATGATGCTCATGGCTGTGGGCTGACCATATGGACTTAATCCTGTCCAGTGTGGATTGTTAATTGTTTGCTTGATTTTTAACTGTGTAATATTCCAGCCGTCAGAGTTGATGATAGCTAACTTCTTTTTTAGAATATGCTGGCTAATGACAATTCTACTCATGTCTTTATTAAGAATCCAGAGAGATTAGATTCATCATACTATATTTATGTTAAAATTTACGCATGATTTTATGGATTAACAGTGCGGACAGAGAAAAAATTGAAGTAGCTCTGAAAAAAGAGGGAGAAATTATTGGATTCAAATTTGCTGAAAACGATTTCGGTTCCCAAGTTCTCTTAAATCTGATTACCGAAATTTTAAAAGAGAATAATCTGGAATTTAAGGATTTAAAAGGAATCAAAGTTGAAAAAGGCCCGGGGTCTTACACGGGGCTTAAAGTCGGGGCATCCATTGCCAATGCTTTAGGGTTTGCTTTGGGAATTCCTGTGAATGGAAAAAAAATGGAAACAGATTTAGATTACGCCTAAATTGATGTTATACTAAATTTCATGAAGTTATCCCATTTCTTCCTGCCCCATCCCGAAACTCATAAAAAAGCACATTTGCTTTCATTTAAAGCGTTAATGGTTTACATAGTTTTTTTCCTGCTTCTTTCATTGAGCTTTCGGACGGTTAATGTTTATAAACCAGGTGTTTTAGGTATTGAATCTGCAGTTACTCGCTCAGACATAGTAAGATTAACTAATATTGAGCGTGAGAAGAACGGGCTGGCTCCGGTATCTGAGGATGCCCGTTTAAACGCTGCGGCACTGGCTAAGGCCCAAAACATGTTTGAGGAAAACTATTGGGCGCATTTTTCTCCTTCAGGAAAAGATCCATGGGGATTCATAAACGGCGCCGGCTATAAATTCTCTTATGCGGGAGAGAATTTGGCAAAAAGTTTTTACCAGTCAAATGAAGTTGTAAATGCCTGGATGGCTTCGCGCACCCACCGGGAAAATATTTTAAACAAACACTATCAAAACATCGGGATTGCTGTTTTGGAAGGAACATTAAACGGTGAAAAGACGACACTGGTTGTCCAGGAATTCGGAACTCCTGTCGATACGGCAATTGCCTCAAATGGTCAAGTTCAAAGCATTCAGTCCCCGATTGAATCGGGGCAGGCCCCCTCCGAATCGGGCCCATCTGCTCAGGCATCTATTGCCCCAAGCTCAGCTGCTGCGCCTGAAAATCCCCAGGTACAATCTAGAACTTTAGTAGCATCAGAAAAGCAGTTTTTTGAAATCCCCTTAACAGATCCTTATCTTGCTTTTAAAGCGGCTGGTCTTGCATTTATGTTTGGGTTATTCATCCTTATCGTTTTAGATTTGTATGTAGTACGAAGAAGGGCAGTTTACCGTATTACATCGCGTCATTTACCTCATCTGGCTTTAATTTCAGTGGCAGCGAGTGTTTTAATGAATCTGAGTCCGGGTCAAATACTTTGATATGCAAAAAATTGTTGAATATGATTTATTAAGTAAAATATTTTTGATTATCAGTTTACTTTTAATTGTAGTGAGTTTTTTCTATAAATATTGGAGCCTTTATCAGTTCGCAATTATTTTTTTGGCCGTATTTATGTATCTGATTACCTCGATTATCCATCATTATTTTGACAAAAGTTTAACACTTGAGGTCGGGTTAGAATATGTATTAATTGCATTGCTTACTTTTTTGGTTGTGTTTGGCCTGGCGATCTGATATAAAATACTTAACATGAAAGGCATAATTTTAGCCGGAGGATCCGGTACAAGACTTTATCCGGTTACTCTTGCAATTTCTAAACAACTCATGCCGGTTTTTGATAAACCGATGATTTATTACCCGCTTTCAACTTTGCTCCAGTCCGGGATTTCCGAAATTTTAATCATTTCAACCGAAAGAGACTTACCCAGGTTTCAGGATTTACTGGGGGACGGAAGTAAGTTGGGCTGCAAATTTTCCTATAAAGTTCAGGAAACTCCAAAAGGTTTGGCAGATGCCTTTATAGTTGGCGCGCAGTTTATAGCGTCTGATAAAGTCGCAATGATATTAGGCGATAATATTTTTTACGGCTCGGATATGGATGAGGATTTGAAAGACAAAACAAACATCGATGGCGCAATCGGGTTTGCAGCGCCCGTTAGTGATCCAAAGCGGTATGGGGTTTACGAATTTGATTCCGATATGAATGTTTTATCAATTATCGAAAAGCCCGAAAATCCCAAATCCAATTATGCTAATGCCGGGCTTTATTTTTTTGATAATGATGTAGTTGAAATTGCAAAAAATGTTATACCAAGTGACAGGGGAGAAATGGAAATAACATCGGTTTTGGACGAATACAGAAAAAGAGGGAAGCTCAAAGTTTGTTTACTGGATCGTGGAACTGCATGGCTTGATACCGGAACTTTTACTTCAATGATGCAGGCATCACAATTTGTCCAGGTCATTGAGGAGCGCCAGGGGATAAAAATTGGTTGTATAGAAGAAGCAGCTTACAAAAGCGGATTTATAACCCGGGAACAGCTGCAAAAACTAGCAGAGCCTTTACTTAAAAGTGGATATGGACAATACTTAATGAGTTTAGAATAAATTCGAAATTCGAAAATCGAAATCCGAAACAAATTCAAATGTTTTAAATTTTCAAAATTCGAATTTAAGATTTGATTCGAGTTTCGTATTTCGTGCTTCGAATTTTAAATTTATGAAATTACTAATTACCGGCGGTGCCGGATTCATCGGCTCTAATTTTATCCGTTATTATTTAGAAAAACATCCTGAAGATCAGGTTGTTAATATAGATAAATTAACCTATGCAGGGCATTTAAGCTCCACGAAAGATTTTTCCGGAAACACAAATTACAAATTTATCAAAGGGGATATTGTTAGTCCAAACGATGCAGAAGAAGCAATGGAGGGAGTTGATATTGTTGTCCATTTTGCGGCTGAATCGCATGTCGACCGGTCGGTTTTGGATCCTTTGGAATTTGTAAAAACCAATGTTTTAGGAACAGGACAATTATTACAAACTGCCTTAAAGAAAAAAACAAAAAGATTTCATCATGTTTCAACAGATGAAGTATTCGGTTCTCTCGGTCCAAACGATCCTCCTTTTAATGAAAATACAAAATATGAACCCCGCACTCCGTATTCTGCATCCAAAGCAGGATCGGACCATTTAGTCAGGGCATATTTTGAAACTTATGGATTGCCTGTAACAATAACAAATTGTGCAAATAATTTCGGTCCGTTTCACGAGCCTGAAAAATTGTTCCCCCGGTTTATAACAAATTTACTTGAAGATAAAAAAGTTCCTTTAATGGGTAAGGGTGAAAATATTAGGGAATGGCTTTACGTAAGAGATCACGCCGGCGCAATTGATCTCGTTTTGCAAAAAGGCGTGATAGGAGAAACTTATTGTGTCGGAGGGGAGTCAAAAACAAATCTTGAGGCAACGAAACTTTTACTGAAATTTTTGGGCAAAGATGAATCCTATATTGAGTACGTTCCTGATAGATTAGGTCACGATTTTCGTTATGCAATTGACGATTCAAAACTTCAACAGTTGGGTTGGGAACCAGAGCACACATTTGAGGAATGGCTTGAAAAAACAGTTAGGTGGTATAAAGAAAATGAATGGTGGTGGAAACCTCTTAAGGATAACACTCAGAACTTAGACAGGAGTGCTCAGGAGTCAATGAAATACTGAAAGACAAAAACCATACGATCGTGATGTTTTTGTCTGGGAACTTATGATTAAAAAAACAAACATTGATGGTTTACTTATTGTAGAAGGCGGGCAGACTTTTTCGGATGACCGTGGGTTTTTCCGGGAACCTTTCAGGCGCGATGAATTTGAAAGAGTTTTGGGAAAACCCTGGGTTCATGTCCAGGAAAACCATGCTTACTCTAAAAAAGATGTACTAAGGGGAATCCATGTTGCTCCGTGGGATAAATTTATCTACGTTCCATACGGGGAAGTTTTATCTGTAATTGTTGATTTGCGTAGGGACACATCTTCGTTCAAGCAAATTTTTAAAATGCAGATTGGGTTTTCCAATGAGGTTAAATTATTTATCCCGGCAGGGTTAGGTAATTCTTATTTAATACTTTCCGAAGAAGCTGTTTATGAATATCAGGTTAATCAGTATTTCCAGAGCGGGGCTGAAAAGGGCGTAGCTTGGAATGATCCGGAGCTAGGCATTGATTGGCCTATTGCTAACCCTATCTTGTCTGAAAAAGACCAAAATAATCTGAGTTTGAAAGAATATTTGGGAAATTTCTAATTTCTAAGTACTTTAATTTCTAATCAAATCCCAATTACCGAATTTCCAATTGGGATTTTTAGAATTGGGTATTTTTGAGGTCAATTAGAAATTAGAAATCAAGCAACCATTTGAATCTAAGATTCAAATGCAGAAATTATATGAAAATACTTGTTTTAGGAGGTTCGGGATTGGTTGGATCAAGGTTTTTAGAGTTAACAGCAGATTATAATACTGTTGCGCCAACGCATGAAGAACTTGATCTTTTGGATTTTGTACATCTTGAGAGTTATCTGCAGCGATCTGATGCAGATATAGTTTTAAATTTCGCTGCTTTTACAAATGTTGATGAGGTTGAAAAAGAAAAAGATAATAAGGAAGGCCTGGTTTATAAGTTAAATGTGAAGCTTCCTAAATACCTGGCACAAAATTGTTCTTCTCTGAATAAATATTTAATCCACATCTCAACTGATTATGTTTTTGAAGGTAAAAAGCAAACCCCATATGTTGAATCGGATGTGCCCAATCCGGTTAATTGGTATGGGACAACCAAATTATTAGGCGAGGATGAAGTCAGGGATGTTTCATCTGAATTTTTAGTTGTACGTCCGGAGATGCCATATTCTGCACATTTTGACAGAAAGTTAGATATTGCCAGGGTTTTTCTGAAAATGCTCAAAGAAGGTAAAGAAATTAACGGAGTATCTGATCAAAAAATTACCCCCACTTTTGTTGACACATTAATTTACGGATTATTAAGGTTAATCGAAGCCAAAGCCGGGGGGATTTACCATCTTGCCTCAACCGATTCTACAACGCCTTATGATTTTGCGGTTATGGTTGCACAAAAATTCGGGCTTGATGAGAAACTGGTAAAACCTGTAGCCTTTGAGGAATATAACAAAACCAGAACTGCCAAACGCCCCCAAAATTCATATTTGGATGTATCAAAATTTGAAGGTGAATTTGGAAGCGGGATATTAAAATCGGTTTCTGAAAGTGTTGATGAATTAAAAAAACAAATGGGTTAATTATTTCGTTTCTACAGAGAAATCAGCTTGCGCGTAAACTATTTTATATGCCTCCAGAGCTAGGATATTACCGGCAATGTAGAAATTGTCAACTGTTATAAGTGTTGTCCAGGCATCTGCTCCGGCCACTGGAATTCCAGTGCAACTTGCGGTCCATAATAAAGCCATATTTTCTACTGCACTTACTCCAGTATTATCTTTAATAAGCCTATCTGCGAAACCCTGATATCTCGTTACTCTTCTCGCTACTACCTCCTCTGAAGGATTGCTAAGACCCATTTCAGCAAGAAGTTGCCTTGTGTCCTCTTTTGCGCCAACTGATATTGTATTTTCAGCTCTCTCGATAACATACATAGCGTCTTTTGCAGCGTTAGCCATGTCCACCAGAGCCATAAATTGGTACCTTCTCGCAGGATCATTTGAAATGGGGTATGCCTCATAAAGAGCGGGCTCGGCCACAAGCGAATTCACGCCGAGCGCAGCTAGCATTGGTCTGGAAGGGTATATGTCTAAACGATGTCCATTTCTATAAGTCTCTCTTTCCTGAAACAAAACATCCCTTACTTGGCAATCCTGATAAAAGTACGCATTTGTAACTTCAGGTTTCACGGAATAAGTTCGGATTGGACCTCCTTGTTTGAGTGAGTCTAATGTTGTTGTAACTCTTGGCACTATGAAATCTCGTGTAACAAGCGTAATTTGTCCATATGTTAATTCTGGATCAGTATGAGGGTTAATAGCGTTTCTTCTCTCCGTAACCGTATCAAGTATTCTGTCTCCCATAATAGGTGGAATGATAACATAATTTATCCAGAATTCAACTGTCTATAGGATGTATACACAAAGTGCGAAATAGGGTTTTTAATTTTTGAATTTTTGAAGATCCGCTTCTACCATGAGTTTAATCAACTGCTCAAAAGATGTTTTTGGCTCCCAATAAAACATTTCAGGATCCCCGATAAATTTCCATAATGTCTTCAACTTTATCCGGTTCTACCCGGTATCCTTTTCCTTTAACTGCTTCGCGCCATTTCTCGAGTGTTGTATTCCTTTGCGCCGCTGTTTTAGGTAGTTCTAAATCAGGAGAATGTTGATAAACCGAAAAAATTCTTTCACCGTTTACAATTAGGCCTCTGTAGCGCCCAGCATCATCAGCTTGTGTGAATCCGGCTTCCAGTAGCATTATTTTGTGCCTTGGGAAATCGGCTGCATCCCAAAAAATCAGTTCACCTTCTCTCACAAATTTCCCGTAACCGCTTTGGCTTAATGCTGCTTCTCTGAACGCATCGTCAATATTTTTTACTTCGAAATTTGGCATAAGGTCGAATTATAAATGAAGCAAACGTCGAAGTAAAGTACTATGAGTTGCCAAAAATAACGAACTTTATCAAATTTTTTATGGACGGAAAAGAAGAATATGTTATTTAAATTTTTGGAGGTCAGATTGAACCATTAGTTTAATTAACCCCTCAAAAGATGTTTTTGGCTCCCAGCCAAGATCTTTTTTTGCCAGCGAATAATCTCCCTTTAATTCCTTTATTTCAGTCGGACGAAGAAGTTTTTCGTTTGAAATGACATGATCTTCCCAGTTTAACCCTACTGCCTCAAAAGCGATTTGGCAGACTTCTTTTACTGAGTGCGTTGTATTAGTGCCGATCACATAATCTTTTGGCGTTTCCTGCTGGAGCATTAACCACATAGCCTCGACATATTCCTTGGCATAACCCCAATCGCGTTTTGCATCCAATAGCCCGAGATGCAGTTTGCCCTCGGAGTCAACCAGTGGCTCGCCTACTTCGTTAATCGGAGGCTTTTTTACTTTGTTTTTAATACACGATGCACCGGCTGTGATTTTTCTTGTAACAAAATGAAGTCCCCGGCGGGGAGATTCATGATTAAATAAAATTCCTCCGCAGGAAAACATGTTGTAGGACTCGCGGTAGCAACGGGTCATCATATGGGCGTAAGTTTTAGCGATCCCGTAAGGATTATTAGCGTCAAAGCAAGTCTCCTCGGTTGCAGATTCTGCCTCAATGTTTCCAAAAATTTCCCTGGAGGTTGCCTGGTAAACTTTGGCCTTTGGGGCAAAGCTTCTTACCGCCTCGATTACACGGATAGGTCCTAAGGCAGTAATTTCACCGGTGTAAAAAGGATGCGTCCATGCATCTCCGGGAACTGATTGAGCGGCAATATTATAGACCTCATCGGGATTATGTTTTCGTATTACTCCTTCTATACTCACCTGGTCTAAAAGATCCGCAAATTCGACAACAATTTTGCCTAAAAGATGTTCAATATTATCTTTGGTGAAATTAGTAGAACGGCGGAGAGTACCAACAACTTTATAACCTTTTTCCAAAAGAAGATCCGCTAAATATGATCCGTCCTGGGACGAAACACCGATGATTACTGCTGTTTTACTCATGTCTTTGCCTCCAATACTCTAAAGTATCCTGTAGGGTTTGGTCAAGAGGGATTTTCGGTTCCCAGCCGGTTAAGTTTTTAAATTTCGAATTATCTCCGACAGTAATTGGTACTTCAGAAGGCCGCATCCTGGCCGGGTCTTCTATAATTTGAATTTCTTTTTTGGCCGCCAGTAATAGTTTTTTTAAGACCTCCTTCATCTTAACTCCGGTCCCGGAACATAAATTAAAAGCCTCGCCAGGCTTGGCATCTACCTTGAGAATTAGTTTGTAACCTAAAACAATATCTCTAACATCAGAGATGTCCCTTATGGAATCTAAATTCCCGACCGAAATCTCATTCCTGTTTGGGTCTTTTTCAATTTCAACAATCTGTGAAGCCATATCCGGAACAAAAAACCCGGCAAGCTGGCCTGGGCCTGTATGGTTAAAAGGTCTGATTATGATGATTTGAAGTTTTGCTGATTGGGACATTTGGTAGCTTAACCTGTCAGCAGCTACTTTGGAGGACCCGTAATAATTGGCCGGAAAAAAAGGGCTATCTTCCTTAATTTTTTCCGGATTCGTAGTTTTTCCATAAACTTCTGCCGATGAGACATAAATAATTTTTGGGTTATAACCGTTTTGTTTTTTTGCCGATTCAACAGCTAAATATAAATTCAAAGTCCCGAGCAGGTTTATTTTAAAAATATTTTCAGGATCCTGACTCCAGGTTGGGGCAATTGCCGCAAGGTGGATAATTTTTTCAGGCTGGTACTTTTTAATTAAATCTTCTAAAAAGCCCCGGTCCAGGATATTTCCGTTTAAATATTGGACGTTTTCGGAGCTTTCTAAATTTGATTTGTTGATAAGACCTATTATCTGATAATCAGATTTAAGCAGGGGAATAAGGTGTTGCCCGGCAAAACCATTGGCACCGGTGACTAAAATTTTCTGCATATGATCATTTCAGTTTAATATACAAAGCTGTGATTGTAAAATAAACTTTCTTAACCTAAAATCTAAAGGTGCGCAAAGTCGTAGTTATTTTACCCACCTTCAACGAAAAAGCTAATATCCGAAAATTTGCGGAAGAAGTTTTAGCCCAGGAAAAAAACTTGCCGGGTTGGCGAATCGAAGTACTAATTGTTGATTCCCGCTCGCCTGACGGTACCGGCGAAATAGCCCAAAATCTTACAAAAGAAAATCCAAGAATACATTTTCTTAATGTGGGTAGAGGTTTAGGGGTTGCCTTAATCGAAGGCCATACTTATTCCTTAAACCACTTAAAGCCGGATGTTTTAGCGCAACTTGATGCTGACGGTCAAGTCGAGGTGGATATAGTCCCCAGATTAGTTAAAGTGATTGAGGAAGGGTACGATTTAGCAATCGGCTCGCGGTTTGTCCCGGGCGGAAAAAATAAATTATCACTTTCAAGAAAGATCTTTTCAGCGGGCTCCTCTTTTGTTTGCCGCTTTATAATGGGGCCTTGGGATATTAAAGAGTTTGGCAATTCTGCCCGGGCATTTACCCCTAAACTGTTTAATAAAATTAATTTAGAAAGACTTCCATGGAGGGAAAAGACCTTTATTATCCAGCCGGCCTTTTTAAATGAGGCGATCCTGGCTGGTGCAAATTACAAAGAAATTCCACTCGTATTTAAAAACAGGGCAGAAGGATACTCGAAAAATAAGGTTATTAACTATACTTATGATGTATTCACTTATGCAATTGATGCCCGCCTTCACAAATGGGGTATTAATTTTTCTTTTTTTAAAGCCACCAGGCGCGCTAAAACTTTAATTAAATTTGGTTTGGTTGGGTTTACCGGGACTTTTGTTGATTTTTTGTTTTATAAATTATTCATCTGGTATTTGGGAATGCCTCCTGCAACTTCAAAAGGGTTCTCGACTGAAGTTGCAATAATTAACAATTTTACTTTGAATAATATTTGGACATTCCGCCACCGGAAAACTTCTAAAAATATCTTCCAAAGATTCCTTTCGTTTCAAATGGTAAGTTTGGTTGGTTTGGGGATTGCAGTGGGGATAGTTAAAGGGTTGGATTTAATGTTTGGAAGCGGATATATAGACTTAGGTTTTCGTAAATTGGCCTATAACAACTTTTATTTTTTCGCCACAATCCCACCTGTAATGATCTGGAATTTTGTGGTTAACCACTACTTTACATGGAAACACGAAGAAGAAGTAATTACTTAAATTCTTAAAAACTAATCGAAAATATTAGGATTAGCGAAAGGCGCGGTGTTTGCCAGTATAAAATTTTGGGCATATAAATAAACCCCCAGCAATATTATCCCCAAAACAATTTTAAATTCTTTTGACACCAAGATTTTTTCGAAGGCAATTAGGGCAAATGGGAATATTGGCAAAATATATCTGGAGATATCTCTGTGGGCAATAAAAAGAGAAGCTCCCATGTAAGTAAGAACATAAATTCCTGCAACTTTAAGATTTGCGCTTTTTAAAAGCATAACTCCAGCCAGAAGCCCAAGCAGATAAATGTAAACAATATCCTCAAGCCAAATGTCCCCTACCCAAAATTGATTGATATTAAAAACCTGGAAAGGGGGAAAAGTCAGGTGGATATTATCTCCGGAATGAAAATAGGCAAAAAAATCATTATATGTAAGTTGAAATAAAGAGAATACAAAGATAAGTCCTACTGGAATAAGGATTAACGGAAAATAAGCTAACTTGTTTTTAATGATTTGAATAACGAATTTTCCCAAACTCCGGGAGTAGCTTTTTACAAGAATGAAAATTCCGAAAGCTACAAATAGCAAAATCCCGGGGGGTCTCGTTAATTGGGCCAAAAGACCTAAAAGCCCAGCCAAAGCTATGCTTAAATAACTTTGATTCTGCTCAAATTTCAGAAAGAAATAAATTGAGGTTAGGGTAAAGAAAATAAATGTTGGTTCCGCTGATCCGACTGAATGGACTATTAACCACCTGGCAGGCAAAACTAAAAATACCAGGCTTAACCAAAGTGGTTGACTGGTCAGATTAAAATCCCTGAGCAGAAAGTAAAACGCTATTGCGGCAGCCGCAGTTGAAATTACAGCAACAAAAAGCATTGACTTTAAAAAGCCTAAAACCGGAGAGAAAATTAAGATCAAAATTGAGTAAAAAGGGAAATGAGCAGCATAATAAGTATGAGGGAGATCTTGAGGCAGACTCGAAATTATTTGCCCGTCATAAAAGCTTTTACCAATCACAACATAATTTATCCCATCAAAATTGCGGTAAATTGTATTAAAACCTTCCGAAAAATTAAGTCCGTAAAAATTTAATCTTAAAACATGGGGAAGCCAAATGAGAAAGGTGATGATAAAGGTGCTAAAAATAATTATGCTGAGATCTTTTAAAGTCTTGCTCATTTCATTGTTTCATTGTTTCATTGTTTCATTGTTAAACACAAATCCTGCTTTTTAAGCAATAGAGCAATGAAGCGATGTAACAATTGTCTGCCTTATGCATAAATGTTAGCATAATATGATGAGTTTGAAGAGCTTGTCTGTTTTTATGCCCGCGTATAACGAAGAGGGCAGTATTGTTTCGACAGTTGAAGGGGTTGTTAAAGTACTCACAGGATTAAATATCGAATGGGAAATATTGGTAATAAATGACGGGTCAAAAGATAATACCGCAGGGGTAGTTAAAACACTTGAATCAAAATACCCGGGGGTGAGGCTTATAAGCCATGATGTTAATAAAGGTTACGGACATGCATTAAAAACAGGATTTGCGCAGGCAAAATATCCCTGGGTTGCTTTTGTTGATTCCGACGGCCAGTTTGATTTTGAAGAGATAAAAAATTTAATTGAAAAAACCGATGAGGCGGATGTTATATTAGGCTATCGTCTTAACAGGGCAGACCCTTTCCAAAGACGGATTTTTACCTGGGGATGGAAAATGCTGGCTTTGGTTTTGTTAGGACTTAACGTTAGGGATTATTCCTGCGGGTTCAAACTTATTAAGAAAAAAGTTATTGAAAGTATTTGGCCGATAGAGTCGGAGGAAAAAGTTACCCAAATCGAGATGCTTATTAAGGCCAAGAAAAAAGGTTTCAAATTTGCAGAAGTTGGAGTTCATCATTATCCAAGAACTGCAGGTATTCCGACGGGAGCGAACTTGGCCGTGGTTAGAAAAAGTTTTGCAGATATGCTTAAGCTTTGGAAAAACCTAAATTGAGAATCAGGAATTATGAATACTTGGATTAAAAAGAATCGTTACGAAATCATTTTTTTAGTTTGTCTAATTCTTGTTTCAGCTTTCATGCGTCTTTACCGGATTGATGAATATATGACATTTTTAGGAGATGAGGGAAGAGATGCACTCGTTGTTAAAAAAATGCTTATCGAAAGAGATTTTCCTCTTCTTGGGGCTCCGACTTCTGTAGGAAATATGTATAACGGTCCACTTTATTATTACATGATGGCCGCTTCAATGGCTGTTTGGTGGATGAATCCGGTGGCCGCCGCCGCAATGGTTGCGCTTGTTGGTACAGCTGCAGTAGGCCTTGTTTACTATCTTGCGCGGAGCTGGTTTGGAAAAGTAGCAGCTATAGTTGCAGCCACACTTTATTCTTTATCTCCTGTTAATATTATCTATTCCCGGTCTTCGTGGAATCCTAACCCGGCGCCATTTTTTGCACTTCTTGGAATTATCGGTTTATACAAGTCGCGACAAAGTAAAAATTATTTGTGGATGATTTTAACGGGAGGGGCACTTGCATTTGCAGTTCAAATGCACCTTCTGGCGCTTATTTTAATTCCGATTTATGGGGCAGTATGGCTTCTGGCTTTAAAGGAAAAAATTAAAGAAAAAGCTTCTTTTAAAAACTTCTGGACTGGACTGGTTTTGTCTCTAGTTACTTTTCTTTTTTTAATGTCCCCAATGGCAATTTTTGACTTTAAATATAATTACCAAAACTTTAATGCTTTTAAAACTTTTTTCTTCGGAGATAGGGCGACAACAGTTAATTTGAACCCCTTAAACACCTTAGAAAGAGTTGTGCCGATATATTCGGATAATTTAGTCTACCGCTATATAGCCGGTCAGAATTATTGGTTAATGATTCTAATTTCAATATTGGTATTAATTCCGGTTGCAGTATTTTTATTTCTTCTTTTCAAAAAGAAACAGTTAAAATGGCCGCTTTTTACATTAACTGTCTGGCTTTTAGGAGGAATAATGGGGTTGGCTTTATATAAGCAGACAATTTATGATCACTACTCGTCATTTTTAAACCCGGCTGTATTTTTGCTTTTTGCTTCTATCGTTAATCTGATTAATTCAATAAATTCTAAAAAAGTAAATCAATATGTTAGGGGAATCTTTTTTCTTCTTTTTCTCGTTTTGGTTATAGTCAATTTGCAGATAAGTCCTTTGCTTGTATCGCCAAACAGGCAGATGCAAAGAACTCAGGAAGTGGCAAAATTTATAATTTCAGAGGCGGAAAACAAACCATTTAATTTCGCGCTTATTGCACAGAGAAACTATGATGCCGCTTACCAATTTTTCCTCGGTGAACTGGGGCATAAAAGCTCACAGCTTCCTTTCGAAAAAACCGATCAATTGTTTGTGGTTTGTGAAGATGAAGTTTGTGAACCTGTTGGTCACTCTAAATTTGAAATATCAGCTTTCGGCTGGGCGAAGATTGAATGGGAAAAAGAAAGTAGCGGTGTGAAGGTGTTTAAACTTGTTCATAATCCCCGGGAAGAAGAAAATGGGTCTGAAATTTAAGTTGTTAACCCGAGTTAATATACTTTTAATTCTCATATTAATACTGGCTGCATTTTTCAGGCTTTATAAAATTGAAGCGCTGCACGGTTTTGCTGCAGATGCGGACCTTTATTCATGGATCGTGAAAGACATAATCATAGAAAAACATTTTAGGCTTGTAGGTCAGTTGACAAGTACGGAAGGAATCTATGCAGGTGTAGGATTTTATTATCTTTTAGCGCCGTTTTTTTTAATAACAAAAATGGATCCGATAGGGGCAGTCATTTTTGCAACTCTAGTAGGGCTTTTAACTGTTGTGAGTTTTTATTTTGTATTTAGAAAACTTATTAGCACGAATGCGGGACTTGTCGGGGCTTTTCTGCAGGCAATATTGCCGCTTAGGGTTGGGTATGATAGATGGGTTGTCCCGAGTATTACAGTGAACTTATGGTGCGTTTGGTTTTTTTATACACTTTTAAAAATATTAAAGGGAGAAAGGAAATATTTGATCCCTGGTCTATTTTTAGCGGGGCTAATCTGGCATGTTCATTTGGCCCTTACTCCTCTTATTTTACTTTTGCCCTTATCGGTGATTCTTTCAAAAAAATCCCCCGGCAAAAAAGTCTTCTTTTTGGGAGTTTTGGCATTCATTCTTCCCATGCTGCCGTTTATATTATTTGAATTTAGGCACAATTTTCTTCAGACCATGAGTTTTTATAATGCTTTCTCCGTAGGCACAAATGTTACTCTATTGGAGAAGACGTTAAAAATTTTAAATGAAAGTTTGGGAAGTAATTTCTACCTAAAAATATTTTTACTGTTTTTGCCTGTTATCCTTTACAGAACCCGTAAGATAAATTTAAAGCTTTTAATTATTTTTTACGGATGGATATTTTCAGTAATTGGATTTTTCATTTTCTCTTCAAAAGAATCCTCAGAATACTATTTTACAAGTACACAGACGATTTTTTTAATCTTGATTGTTTATTTATTGGTATGGATTGCCAATGTTAAAAAATTAGGGAAGATCCTGGCAATAATAATACTAATAATCGTGTTTCTCTATTCTGTAAATGACTTATTTTTGCAAACAGAAAACGGAAAAGGATTTAAGCAAAAAATGGCAGTTGCCCAATTCATAAAAAATGATTCTTTAGATAAAAACTTGCCCTGTCTGTCTATAACTTACATTACCTCCCCCGGAGAAAACACGGGGTTTAGGTATTTGTTTTGGTTTAATAATCTGAAGCTAGAGGAATCCAAAGCGGGTATCCCTAACTACACAATTGTTCTCCCCTTTAATTTATCAGCGGGGTCAGTTGAAAAAAAGTTTGGGATTATTGGTGTTATTGTCCCAAGCGGATATAATTTAAGAGAGTCTGCCGGAAATTGCACAGGTAAAGATTTTAACCTAAGTGAGCCATTTTGGGGTTATACTGATTAAATGAAACTTTCAATAATTATCCCTGCTTTCAACGAAAAGGAAAATTTAAAACAAGGAATACTAGAGATGCTGGAAAAGTATCTCCTCATTCAAAAATTTTCCTGTGAAGTCTTAATTGTTGATGACGGGTCAGATGACGGATCGGGTGAAATTATTGAAAAATTTGTGTCTGATAAACCCCGGTTTAAATTAATCAAAAACAGTCATGGAGGCAAGGCTATAGCAGTAATGACAGGTTTACTCGCTTCCAAGGGAGAGATCGGTTTATTCACTGATATGGATCAGGCAACGCCAATTTCAGAAGTTGAAAAATTATTGCCTTTTTTTGATCAGAGCTTTGACATTGTTATCGGGTCCCGAAAAGGCAGAAAAGGAGCCCCTATAATAAGAAAATTAATGGCAATTGGTTTTTCCGTCTTTAGGACTATAGTTTTAGGATTGCCGTTTAAAGATACCCAGTGCGGCTTTAAGGCATTTAACAGAAAATCTATTGAGGCAATTTTTCCCGTATTAAAAGAGCGGTGGAAAAAGCACTTATTGGAAAAAACCGCAGCAGTTAACGCAGGATTTGATGTTGAAACTTTGTTTCTGGCAAAAAAAATGGGATTTAAGATAAAAGAAGTTCCGGTCGAGTGGCATCATGTCGGGACAGAACGGGTTCAGGTTATTAAAGATTCGGCAGATGCGGTTTTAGATATATTAAAAATCCGCCTTAACGACTATTTAAACAGATATTAATGATAAAAATCCGAAATTTCTTATCAAAATTCTATCTGGATTTTTTGTGCTTTTTTTTGCTGCTTCTTTTGTCCCCGCTTTATTTTTTTAATCTGGATAATTTATCTTTAGTTTCATGGGATGAAGCCTGGTATGGTGCAATTGCAAGGAATATTTCTGAGGGGG
This sequence comes from Candidatus Daviesbacteria bacterium, assembly GCA_016186985.1. Lineage (GTDB taxonomy): Bacteria > Patescibacteriota > Microgenomatia > Daviesbacterales > UBA10151 > JACPKO01. The sequence continues at coordinate 940 of JACPKO010000015.1, read as the reverse complement.
GGGACCCGCTAGTTTTATGGTGGAACGGTAATGTTTACGCAGATCACCCCCCTGCGGGGTTCTGGGTTATCGCATTATTCCAGTCAGTTTTCGGGATAAATGAATTTGGAACGCGCGTGGGCTCAGCTGTATTTGGTATGGCGGGGCTTTTTTTAACGTATCTTCTTGGAAAGGAATTATTTTCAAAAACAGTTGGACTTATCAGCGCTTTAGCTCTTTCTTCGACCTATTGGTACATATACCGTGCAAGAAGCGGCAACCTAGATATTTTCCTTACTGTTTTTTTTATTGCAACATTTTACTTTGCCTTTAAATCTCTTAAAAATGCTAAATTTCTGGTTCCTTTTGCGGTTTCTTTTGGACTGTTGCTTTTAACTAAATCGGTTATACCTTTAACAATAATACCTTCCCTGTTGATTATTTTTTTTGGTTCAAAACTGAAATTTCAGGATACGAAAAAAGCCGTTTTTATTTTTTTGCTTGTTACTATTCCCTGGTTTGCAGCCCTCCGGCTCCAAGCCCCAAATTCTCTTTCTAAATATTTTCTGATTGGGGCGCCTGGAGTCGGATCCGAGCAGGATTACTTAAAAAACTTCAATCAAATTAAGGAGTATCTGCATTTTGGTGTTGGAAAATGGTTTTGGCCGGGAGTTATCGGTGTTGTGGGGGGTCTTGTAAGTTTTAACAGGGGACTTTTGGCAATGTCGGTTTTTTGCATCAGTTTTTTTGTGCCATTCGTATTATCAGAAAAGGGTCAGATCTGGCACCTGATCCCGCTTTATCCATTTTTAACTTTAGGATTTTTCGGATTTTCGGAAAACTCAGGAAAGATAGTAATTAAAAAATTGTTTAAAAGGTATGAAAAAGTATTTACCGCACTTTTAATAGCAGGGCTTGCCGGTTTCAGTATCTACTTTTCATGGATGCAGATTAAAAGATC
>JACPKO010000017.1 GCA_016186985.1 Candidatus Daviesbacteria bacterium | reverse complement strand
AATAGCCTTAAATACACTTTTCCCTCCGCTTGTAATGGTCATTGTGGCTATGTTTATAAAAACTCCGGGCCGGGAAAATTCTCTCAGGATTTGGGATGAGATTAAAAATATTATTTATGCAACTGAGGCTAATTCCTGGCAACCTTTGATTTTGCGCAAAAGTCCAAAAAAAGTTGACCCGATTTTAAGCTTTATCTTCTTGGTTTTGTGGCTTGCTGCCCTAGTTCTCTCGCTTGGATCAATAACTTATTTATTAACTTTGTTAAACCTTACTTTTATAAGTCAGTCAATATTTATATTCTTTTTACTGATTGTTTCTTTCATTTGTTTCCGTATTAACCAGACTGCCCATGTCTACACTCTCCAAACCGATAGGCAGGGCGTAAGCTCGGTATTATTTGACTTTTTCTTTTTACCTGTTATCCACGCCGGAAGGCGTCTAACTGAGAATATTTCCAAAATTAATGTGATATTATTTTTCTTTGACTTGTTTATCGAAACGCCTTTTAAAGTTATCTTCTCATTTTTCGAACAATGGTTTGTATTCTTAAAAACCCAAAGGGAAAAGCTAGGGTAAGGAGTACCACGGGCACCACAAGTATCACAGGTATCACGGGATAAAGAATCGTAGTTTGTGGCCGAACCCCGTGGTACTCGTGGTACACTTGATACCTGTGATACCTTCAGGCATGAATTCAATTATCTCAGTTAAAAATTTAGTAAAGAAATATAAAAAGGCTTCTGTTAATGCTGTTGATGACATTTCTTTTGAGGTGAGTGAAGGGGAGTTTTTTGCTTTCCTGGGCCCGAACGGCGCCGGAAAAACAACCACGATTTCTATTCTAACTACAACCCTATCGAAAACTTCAGGAGAAGTAAAGATTGCAGGGTTTGACATAGATAAGCAATCTTCCAGGGTGAGGCGCAATATAGGAATAATTTTTCAAACCCCCTCGCTGGATTTAAACTTAACAGCGGAGGAAAACATACGGTTTCATTCAATCCTTTATGGACTTTATTCTTTTAGGCCGATCTACTCTCTAATGCCTGAGTCTTATAAAAAAAGGGTCTCTGAACTTGCAGAAGTTTTGGATTTAAAAAACCAAATTTTTAAGCCGATAAAAACTTTCTCGGGGGGTATGAAAAGGAAACTGGAAATTATCCGTTCACTTATGCACAGACCCAAGGTTTTGTTTTTGGATGAACCAACCATAGGTCTGGACCCACAGGCCAGAAAAAACCTCTGGCTTTATTTAAAACAAATTATGTCAGAGCAAAAAACAACTGTTTTTTTAACAACCCACTACCTGGAAGAAGCAGAGGAGACTGACCATATCTGTATTATCAATCTCGGTAAAATTGTAAAAGAAGGCACACCTGAATATATCAAAAGAAACTTGATCGAGGACTATTTAATCGTAACCCCGGAAAACAGAAATGAGTTAGAATCTGAACTAACTAAAAAAAGGGTTAAGTTTGAAGGTAGGGCAGATTTTAAAATATATGTAAAGAATAAAGATATACAGGAATTTTTATCAAAACTCAACGCTAAGCTGAAAAGTATCAGGACACACTCTCCGTCGCTTGAGGAAGCGTATTTGGAAATAGTAGACCAGAGACCTGAGGAAAAATTAAATGTTTGAAATAAATGCCATACTTACTATCGCTTTAAGGGATTTTACAAAACTTTTGCGCGACAGACTGAGGTTGGTAGTTTCGTTCATTTTTCCGATAATTTTTATCGGGGCGCTCGGCACCAGTTTGCAGGCAAATATTGGCAGGTTCATTCACTTTAATTTTTTAACATTTACATTCACAGGAGTACTTGCCCAAACCTTGTTCCAGTCAACAGCTTCAGGGATTATATCGCTGATTCAGGACCGGGAAACCGATTTTTCGCAGGAAATGTTTGTTTCTCCTATTTCGCGTTATTCGATAATCGTCGGCAAAATTTTGGGGGAATCAATGGTTTCTTTAATCCAGGCACTTGGAGTATTATTGTTCGGCCTCTTTTTATCACTCTTTTACTCCCTGGATATTACTTTAGTTCAGCTTATTTTTTCCATTCCTGCGATAATTACAGCATGCCTTTTAGGCGGAGCGTTTGGAATACTGATAATGGCTGCTTTAGGCAACCAGAGAAGCGCCAACCAATTATTTCCTTTCGTAATTTTCCCCCAGTTTTTCCTGGCCGGTGTATTTAACCCTATCCGGGAACTTCCGCTGCCACTGCTTGTAGCCTCAAGACTTGCACCAATGACTTATGCTGTTGATTTTTTCAGAGGCTTATATTACTCGGGGCACAAAGACTATGACCAGGTTGTATTGTACCATCCCCTTTTTGACCTTACTATAATTGTCATAATGTTTGTGCTGATGATTTCAATCGGAACCTATCTTTTTGTAAGTAACGAACGCAACCGCTAATTACTTGCCACCTATCACTTGCATCTGTATTATTATCTAATGGTCGCTTTCGGGCATAGCAGCGTTGGAGCTTTAGTCGGAATAACCGCTTACCAGGCATTCGGGCAACAAGATATTGCTTTAGGGCTAATATCAACAGGCTTTTTGGGCTGGCTATCCCACTACCTGGCAGATTTTATACCTCACGGCCATTTTTTCAGGAGTATGAAAAATTACGAGGGAAAAATAATTTGGGTGATACTGTTTGACCTACTGATGCCTATTATATTATTATTGTCTCTGGCCCATTTTTCGGGCAAAGGAGCTGTTGAAATTCTTTACTTGGTTTTCGGGATTGGAGGAGCACAACTTCCTGATGTTTTAGATGGCTT
>JACPKO010000104.1 GCA_016186985.1 Candidatus Daviesbacteria bacterium | reverse complement strand
ATTGCGTTAGGTAACTGTCTTCCGGGGCCTGTAATTAAATCAGCCTATTGGAATAAAACGGTGGGCTGTTTAAAACCTGTTTAGCCAAATTGTTGCCTGGCTAAATCAAGACCATGCCTAAAAGCTAAGATTCTTGAATCGCCTGTACCTTTAGTCGGCAAGAAAAACCCGCCTTCATCAAACTCATTCACTGCATAAACCTGCAGGAACCACGGAGTAACCTCCGGGTTTTGTTTAATCCAGTTTATTGCCCGAAGCATTTGAAAAATTATCTCTTCCGGTGTTGGCTGAGCATACCATGGTCCCATTAAGTAATCGGAGCCCCACAGAGGATGGGATATCCTTGGCCTTGGGTCCCAGCCGATGTTTAAAAGCGGCACAACAATTTTGCCCTCATTTTTAGTTTGCTCCCAATGATTAAAATTTGTCTGTTCAAGTTCGGCATACGGCCTTTCCGCATGTTCGCCTTCACCGTTTAAAGTATATGCCCCGAATGCATCAAAGCCAAAATGCACAGGGGGTCCGCTTACATTTTGGCCAACAATATAGGGGTTATTCAGCCCGGTGACCATAGTTTTTTTCCTCAGTTCTAAAATTGCCCGGGTTGACTCCCCGTAACCTCCGTGAGTTTTATTAAAATTGTAGATATCATAGATAAAAAGTAGCGGCCTTGAGGTTTCAAGTCTTTTATAGTTATTGTGATGAAACAGTTTAATCAGCTCATCACAAAACTCCGGCCATTCTTGTTTTTGGCCGATGTGGGAGCCTTGAATGATTAGGGAAAAATCCGGTTTGTCCGTTTGGGTATTGTTTAGATAATTATTCAACCCATTATTATAAACTTCATGATCGCTAAACCTTTTGTAATACACAAAGGATAAGATATTAATACCGGATTGTTTAATAAAGCGCAGATCCTGATCAAAAACTTCCGGTTTATCACCCGGGATTGTAATAGTATGGGTATTGGGATCTTCGGTTGCAAAGTAGGGCAGGCGATCATGCCACCGGGGATCTTTTAAAAAATGCGCATATTCACTTTTGTCAAACCATCCAGCCCAATAGATGCCGGCAATTTGGGGTAACTCAGGAACTTTGGTTTGAAGTAGAAGTGGTGGTGCTACGTGTCTGGAAAGGGTTGGTGCAGCAAGGGCAAGTTCTGTTGCATTTACGAACAGCCCTGCTGCTGTAGTTGCCAACAGTTTTAAGAACGTTTTTCTGGTTAAGATTCTCTCAGCACTTTGCATTAGGTTATTTGTTTTGAAGATACTACTGTGAAGTTAACTCATCAATAGCTGGTTTTATGAATAACTATTTGAAAACTATTGCATTAGGTAACTGCCTCCCAGGCCCGGATTTACTTTTTTTGCGGAGCAAAAATAGCAAGGTTCTTAAAAATCCAAAGCCAGGGTTTAGTACCTTCTACTTAAACACAATTGCGTTAGGCAACTGTCTTCCAGGCCCGGCCTTATACCCGCCGTTATACAAAGCAATAGAACCTCCGCCGTCAAGGTTAAGCGCGTATTTTGCGCCGAGCGCTTTAAAAACATTTGCAAAATCGTGCATATCAACGTTATATGCAACCACCAAAAAAATGTTTGAATCATTAAAGCCTATCCCTCCTTTAGTCCCTTTTGAAGATTGCTTTACAGAAAGAGATGAGGGTTCAACAGTTATATGTCCGTCATTTAAAATCCCCGGATAGTTAACTATCGCCGCGCGGATTCCGTCAACTCTCCCCGCATTTTGCCGGTAAACATATTTTCCTGAATTTTCCTGATAGATCATGCTTCTTCCGCCCCAACCTAAGTTTCCCTCATTAATCCATTTATTAAGCCTTGAGTTATAAACAGAGAAATCAAAAGAATCTTTTTTTGAGGCGCAGTCGGCGTAATCTGCAGGACAGGTATAAGTTCCGTGAATTCCGGCGTATGCTCCGAAATGATTAATATAATCGGCTAAAGGTTTTTTCGGACAATCGGTTGCGCAGTCTGAGTCGTTGGCAGTATCGGTAATCATTTGAGCACCGATGGGAAGAGTTACTACTGCGGCGCGGAAAGATCCGACCTCTGTTTGGATATTTCCTCCGCTTGTGCTGCCTACTGCAGGTGCAGCTGCCGGAGCAGAAGAAGGATTAGGGGTTACGGATGGTTTTGGCGTTGGAGATGGGGAAGGACTTGGTGATGGTGAGGGAGAAGGGGAGCCCTCCTGCGCTGAAGCTATGGAGGGTGAAGGGGATGGGGAAGGGGATGGGGAGCTGCTTCCAATAAAAGTGTTTTTTGCAGCGTAACCGGTAAGCCCTATTAAAATAACAAATGCTAAAATAATCGGTAAGGAAATAATTCCTAAACTATTTTTGAACATTCCCTACATCGTATCAAAATTCATATCCTTTAGGGAATCGGGGGTGAAACAATCTTCAATTTTAAATTCCCCTACCCTTGTTCTTTTTAACTGCTTAACATACCCGCCTGTTTTCAATTCTTCCCCCAGCTCGCGGGCGAGTGAACGGATATAAACTCCGGGACCGGTAGTAACTTTGAGTGTCAAAAACGGCCATTTGTAATTTAAGATTTGGATGTCTTTTACTAATACCTGCCTCTTTCCTAAAATTGTTTGTTTTCCTTTTCGCGCGTTTTTATAAGCCTCCATCCCTCCCCTCTTTACGGCACTGTATTGCGGGGGCATCTGCCAAATCTCGCCTATAAATTTTTTTAAAGCTTGTGATACATGTGGTACCCGTGGTACTTTTGGTACTTTCCATACTGTCTTCTCCCCTTCCGAATCATCGGTCGTACTTATCTTCCCAAGTTCTATTAAAACTTCATATTCTTTCTCTTTCTCAAGTTCTATAAATAATTTCTTTGTAGACTCCCGCCCGATTCCTACAACCAAAACACCTTCGGCTAATGGGTCCAAAGTTCCCGCATGTCCGATTTTTTTAATTCCGGTTATTTTTTTGATTTGGGAAATTATGTTAAAAGACGTGGGTCCGACGGGTTTATAAATGGGAAGGATCATTTTGTGAATGTATCAAAAGTATCACGAGTACCACAAGTACCACGGGAGAAAAAATAGAATCCGGAATCAAGCCCCGTGGTACCTTTGATACCATTGGTACCCGTGGTACTCTTATAGTTTTATTATTTGTTCCCAGGGGAAATCGGGGTTGCCGAAGTGGCCGTAGACTGCAGTTTCAAGATATATTGGTCTTCTTAAATCCAGTCTTTCGATAATTGCTTTTGGTTTAAAATCAAAATGCTTATTCACAAATTTGGCGTGCGACTTTCCGTCCTGGTCAACTGCATCAACCATTAAAGGTTCTGCCCTTCCGATTGCATATGAAACCGAAACCAGAATTTTTTTAGCGTACCCGTTTGCAACTAAATTTTTTGCTACAAACCTGCACATATAGGCAGCTGAGCGGTCAACCTTTGTCGGGTCTTTACCTGAAAATGCACCGCCGCCGTGAGGCACCAACCCGCCGTAAGTATCCACAATAACTTTTCTTCCTGTAAGCCCGGTATCGGATTCAAACCCGCCAATAACAAAAAGTCCTGTCGGGTTGACTAAAATTTCAATGTCTTTGATGTTGCCAACAACCGGTTTGATCAGGTGTTTTACTAAATCGGTCCGGATTTGCCTTTGTGTCACTTTTTTATCATGCTGGGTGCTTATTAAGATCGTCTTAACTTTGTTTCCCTTCATAGTTACCTGGGCCTTGCCGTCAGGGCCAAGCCATTTTAAAATTTTTTTCTCGCGGAGTTCCTGTAATCCTTTGGTTAACTGATGTACCAATACTACCCCTTTTGGTAAATATTCTTTTGTATCATTAGTTGCATACCCATACATAATTCCCTGGTCCCCTGCCCCGCCGGTATCAACACCTTGAGCAATATCGGGTGATTGCTGGACAATTCTTGTAACAATTTTTAAAGGTTGGGTGTAACCGATTTTTTTATACACATTTTCAGCCAGTTTTTTAAAATTCACTTTGGCCTTGCTTGTTAATTCTCCCCCAACAACTAAAAGACCGTGGCATCCGAAGGATTCAATTGCTACCCGGGATTTTGGATCCTGGCGTAAACATTCGTCCAGTACTGCATCAGAAATTTGGTCACAAACTTTATCCGGGTGTCCGCAGGTTACGGATTCAACGGTATAAATTTTAGGATTATATAACATAACTCTGTTTGAGAATAATAACTCATAGCTATTTTGTCAAGAAGGGGACTTAACAACGTTTTGAGGGTTTGAATTGATAAATGCCTTAATGTTATCAACAGTTGTCTGCCTTATTCTGTCCATGGCCTCTTTAGTGTTTGAGGCGTTGTGGGGAGTGACGATTACATTGCTCATCTCTATTAACTTGTCATTTATCTTAACTTCTTCCGGATCAGGCTCGGTATTCGCTCTCAAGGTTATTTCATTCTCCATAACATCCAGTCCGGCTGCTGAAATTATCCCCGTTTCCAGGCCCTGAATTAAAGCCTGTGACTCAACGATCTCTCCTCTCGAAGTATTGATGAGTACTGCTCCCCTTTTTATAAAACCGATATTTTTCTGGTTAATTAGGTGTTTGGTTTCAGGAAGCAATGGAATATGCAGGGAAATTACATCTGACCTTGATAGCAATTGTTCCAAACTAACATAGCTAAACTGGAGTTTTTCAGCCAATTCCTGATTGGGATAAGCGTCAAAAGCTATGACTTCCATATTAAAGCCTTTTGCTATCTTTATTGCGGAAGTACCTATGTGTCCTGTGCCGATTACGCCAAAAGTTTTGCCGATAAGGTCAAATCCCATGAGCCCTTCGCGATTAAATTTCTCCGTAATTTTTACTGACAAATCTGCCTGGACGATTTTTTTGGCAATTGCCAAAAGTAGGGCAAAGGCAAATTCGGCAACAGTACTTTCTCCGTAAACCGGGACATTGGAAACAGTAATGTTTTTTTCGGACGCCCTTTTTAAATCAATGTGGTCAGTTCCGGTAGAACGGGCGGCAATTAATTTTAGATTTGAGAAAGCGTCAATTACCGGGAAATCAACTTTTGAGTCTGTAAAAACCGAGATTACTTCAAAGTCTTTTGACTGGGGGAGGTTTTCGGCAAGCAAAGATGTGCTAAAGCATTCAACTTCATTGCCGGCAAGAGCGTTTTTGAAAAATTCCTCCTCGCTTCCCCGGATATTAAAAATGCCAATCTTCACTCATTAATTATTGCATATTGACTAATTTATGAAAAGAATTATCATTAATTTTCGATGAAACTTGCAATCTTTTTTGTGTTTGCTGCGGTAATTTTAAGGCTATTGCCGCATATGCCTAACTTTACGCCGGTTACGGCAATAGCATTGTTTGGCGGAGCATACTTGAGCCGAAGACTGGCAATAATCCTCCCTCTTCTGATAATAATTATCTCGGATTACCTGATGCTTTATATCGGTCCGTTCGGGACCGGATTTAACAAATTCCATGGGCTTGGCGAAATGTTTTATTCAACCATATTGTTCGTTTGGGGCTGTTTCGTTATTTCATCTTTAATTGGGATCTGGATTGGAAAGAAAAAGACTGTCGGCCGTGTGACGTTCGGGGCTATTTTGGCTTCACTTCAATTTTTTATCATTACAAATTTTGGGGTTTGGCTCGTAGATAATTTTTATCCGCATAATCTTGACGGATTAATCCAAAGTTACGTTATGGGTATTCCTTTTTACCGCGGAACATTCCTTGGGGATTTATTCTATACAGGGTTAATCTTTGGAGGGTATGAATTGATAATTTATTATTCAAAAAAACTTCAACTTACCCAAAAAATATAATTTTCTTCCTGTAATGTTAAAATACCTAAATTGCGGGGACTAATTCATCGGTAGAATGCTCGGATGGGGTCCGAGTTGTACAGGGTTCAATTCCCTGGTCCCCGACCAAATTCAGGTTCCGGCTTTAGCCGGGTACTGAATTTGTCTGAGGCATCGGGAATTGTGGCAAATCTTTGATTTGGTTCAACTTTTTCCGAAGGAAAAAGCAACGTTCTTGAGCGAAGCGATAGGTTGTTATTCCCTGGTCCCCGACCGAAAGTGAATCCGCGTGCCGTCGGCATAGCCTTTGGCGACGTACGACAAAAGTGAGCCTAGGTTGGCTATGGGACCAGCCGCCGATCACTTAACAGATCTAAATGAACTATTGACAACGCTACAAAAAGAGAGTATTTAATTCTTAATACTTTAAGGAGTAAAATTGCTTAAACTGGGATCTAAATTACTTCTAATCCCTGCCTTTTTAATAATTACACTATTTGTAATTAGTGTTCCCTCTTTTGCCCAGTCCTTAAGCGTCGATATTAAGTTTGTCAACCACCCTCAAGCTTCCTTTCCAGAACAAGATGTCTTTGTAAATAAAAATGGACAAGCTTTTAGATTAGAAGCTTCTGAGGCTACTCAACCTGCTAATCCTTCTTTACCAGTCTACAAATCTGCCCAAATGGTAGAGCATGACCCTTTTAAAATGGGCCAAACCCCCTTAGGACCTTTTACTTTGGGTGAGGCACTTGGGTTTACTATGGGAGACTGGCTAGCTGGAACAGGTAGCGGAACATATACAGTTAACGGTGACAATGCCAAAATTAACCTATCTTTACAAAAGTTAGTTCCTAATTCAACATATACTGTTTGGTGTTCAAGATTAACTTTCCCTCCTAATGTTAAAGTTGTAGACAGACCTTGCGGTAAGGAAGATGGCTCAGAAAATGTCTTTAAAACTGATGCTTCAGGTAATGGATCCTTTGACCTAAATCTTAAACCTTTAGAAGAAAGTACTAAGGAGACAGCTTCATTAATTGCTTTGGCTTATCATAGTGATGGTAAGACTTATGGATCAGTACCTGGAGAATTTGGTAACAAAACTCATGTTCAATTATTCTTTCCTCTTCCAGCAAAAGAAGCAATAGCTGCTGAAGGTACATCTCTACCAGCAGCTTCTACAGAAACTACATCAGGAATTGCTAATTGGATTTGGTGGCTTTTAGGGGGCATTGTAGTTATTGCAATTTTCTGGTGGTTTATGAAAAGATCCCGTGGTGTTTAAGTGTGACAAAGTATTTAATGTTTCAATTTGAACTTCTTTTCTCCGGCTTTAATGGGAATTGGTAAAATATTTTCTTCTGGAGTTATTGGACAATCCCAATTATCATTGTAAGAGCTGTATGGATTGTAGGCATAGTTAAAGTCAACAATTAACTTACTCTGCGCAACAGAGGAGCTTTGCTCATGGGACAAAAATTCCCGTAACAAAATTAAAGATTCCATAAAGTAGGAAAATTGTGACAGATAATCCTAATAAACTTTTCCATTTAAAATTATTTTCTCTTATCATTTTTAGTATCACCCTCTCCTCACAAAAATATTTTGTTACTGGAATATAATATAGTCCTAAAGTACGAATCATGGAAGACATTAGAGATTATTATGTTATCGGAGATTTACACTCTGCAGCTCTTGTTTCTAAAAATGCCTCAATAGACTGGCTTTGTTTGCCTCATTTTGACTTACCAAGTATATTTGCCAAAATTCTTGATAAAAACTCTGGGGAGTTTAGTACTGATAAGGATGATTATTCCGTTACTTCTAAGTATATTCCTGATACAGCAATTATTCAGTTTGCTTTCAAAAATAAATACTCAGAATTCATATTAAAAGACTTTATGGTTCCTCAGCCTACTAAATCTTGTGAGAATCATTTCTTGGTTAGAAAGTTTACCGGTATTTCAGGAACATCAAAGGTCAAATTATATTTTTGTCCTAAATCAGAATATGCAAATAAGCGAAGCCTTACTAGGTATAAAAAATCCAAAGATACTTTTAGCACGGATGGGTTAGTTCTTAAAACCTCAGTTGGAAAAGATTCTCTTTTACTCTACCTCCCCAAGGATTCATTTATAGAGCAGAAAAAAGAGGGATATGAAATAACTCTCAAAATTCAGTCTGGTAAGGATTATTTAATAGTCTTGGAATATGTAGTTAAAAATCATAAGCCACTATTCAAGTCACAGAATTTAGAAAAGCAAACAGCAAATTTTTGGGATAAATGGGTTAAAAAGGGAAATTATTTTGATGTCTATAGAGATAAATTAGTACGTTCTGCAATTACTCTAAAACTTATGCAATTTTATCCAACAGGAGCAATAGTAGCTGCACCAACGACATCATTGCCAGAAAATATAGGAGGTGAGAGAAATTGGGATTATAGATACGTTTGGATAAGAGATGCTACATTTACACTTTATGCTTTTTATGTTTTAGGTTACTTAGAAGAAGCTGAGCGATTTTTTGAATTTATTCAAAACATTATTGAAAAATGCAAGCAAGATAGTTTTGATATTTTTTTAATGTACACCATCACTGGTGATCCAGTTCCTAAAGAGAAAGCACTAGAATACTTATCCGGATATAAAAACTCTAAACCTGTCAGGGTAGGAAACGGAGCAAGGGATCAATTTCAACTTGATGTCTATGGTGCTCTAATTGATTCCTACTACTTTGTCTCTAAAAGAAAGATAAAAGTCCCTAAAATGCACAAAAATTTGGTCATGAATCTTGTCAAAAAGATCTCGGAAACCTGGCTTAAAAAGGATAGTGGAATATGGGAAGTAAGATCAGAACCCCAACATTTTACCTATAGCAAAGTTATGGCTTGGGTTGGTGTAAATAGAGCAGTCAGAATGGCAAAACAATTAGAACTAACAGAATCTGAGATTAATTTTTGCCAAAGCTTAGAGAAACAAATTTATAATTGGATTTGGGAAAATTGCTATGATCCGGGTAGCAAAACTTTCAAACAACATCCCCAATCTTCTAGACAGGATGCAACTAACTTTTTATTTGTGCTTCTACAATTCTTGAACAAACATGATCCCTTAACTAAAACTATTATCAAACAAACTTGTAAGGAATTAAGCTACAAAAATGTCTTTGTATACAGATATCTTACTGAAGATGGCTTAAAAAGCAAAGAAGGAGCATTTTTACTATGTACCTTCTGGTTAATAGCTGCTTGGGCGATTTTAGAGGATGTCGATGAAGCTCAAAAACTGTTTAATAAATTTGAAGATTACATGGATGATAGTGAACTTTTATCTGAAGAAATCGACCCAGATACAGGAGAATATTTGGGTAACTTCCCTCAAGCTTTTTCTCATATTGGCTTTATTATGAGTGTTTATTATTTGTATAGGTATAAGCAAAGCTTGCGATCCTTCGGATCTAAAGCAGAAGCTTGATCCGGATTAAGCAAAAATTTCACCAGATGATCTATACCTAGCTCAAGGTAACTGATTAAAAACTGTTTATCTTTTGCAATACAAGATTTTCAAGGTCTCCTAGAGTTCTTTGGCGCTTGATCTCCCCGGCGGTTATAATTTGTTTAGGGTTGTTATCAGTAAGGGTAAATACTGCGGGGAGTTGAATATCCCTTAATTGCGGATAACTTTTTTTAAATTCATCTTTGTGCAAAAAATCAGATTTAAAATTAAGCTTGCTAATAAATTCTTTCCATTCATTTTTCATACTGACAGTACCATAAGTCAATCCGCACAGATTGCACTGATAAGTTGCTGGGGAAACAGTCTTATGAATGACATCCTTTAGTTTGGCAAAAGCCGATGAGTCGGCATTATAAACAAATAACAATTTCATTATATGTCTAATTTCTTCTCTCCGGCTTTAATTGCAACAGGCAAAATATTTTCTTCTGGAGTTATCGGGCAATCCCAGTTATTATTATATGAGCTGTAGGGATTATAAGCATAATTAAAATCAATAATTAATTTAACTTGCCCTGAGCTTGCCGAAGGGTCTTCCTTTTTTGGAATTTGTAACATCCTGCCGTTTTTATAAGTTTCTTTTCCGGTTGTTTTGTCTCTAAAGAGTAAATAATACTGAAACTGTTCTTGCTCCGGGTCTTCAAAAACTAATCCCTCTATTTCTTTTCCTTCGACTGTAAATGCAATTTTTCCAGCTCTTAAATAAATCTGTTCCTCTCTACCTGTAGTTTTAATAATTACCTTCTCACCTACACCAGGGATATTTTTATCCAGGTCGCGTTTAAAACTTAAGTCAGGGTTGGGTGGAAAATAATTTAACCCCTTGAAGTTTTTCTTTTGCTCCTCAGTTAAAGGAGACTCGGCGTCATTTTTCCAAGCTTCATCTTTTTGTTTTCTAAATGTTAATAATTTATTTTCGTTATACATAATTACTCAATTGCAAAAAAGGCTCTTTGCAACCATTCAGGTAGGGCTGGGTGGATATAAACAGAATCTGTGATTGCATCAACAGTGCCTTTGGCTTTCATAGCAACTATTGCTTCGTGAATTAAAATAGAAGCCTGTGGACCAATAATATGACAACCTAAAATCCTTTGGCCTGTCTCATCCGTTAAAACCTTGACTAAACCATTTTCTTGCAAAGCCCCTCCCATAGCTGTATCTTTTAACTCCGCTCTACCAACTTTATATGGAATACCTTCTTTTTTTAATTCCTGTTCTGTTTTGCCAACTCCACCAACTTGAGGAGAGGAAAAAACTGCATGGCCAATAGCAAATGGGTCAAATTTTACCTTTTTTTCTGCAAAAGCATTTCTAATAGAAAATCCTACCTGGTCATTGGCAGTATGTCTAAAGGGTAGAATTCCTAAAATATCCCCAAATGCCCAAATTCCATCAATATTTGTTTCTAAAAACTCATTTACTTTTATGAAACCTTTTTCATTCATCTCAACTCCTGTTGCTTTAATGTCTAATATGTCTGTATTGGGCACTCT
>JACPKO010000089.1 GCA_016186985.1 Candidatus Daviesbacteria bacterium | reverse complement strand
GCTGAACAGTCGTCCAGAGGGAACGGCCTTGGACTTTATCTTTCAAAAGCTATTGTTGAGCTTCATCACGGCAAAATCTGGGCCCAGTCAGAGGGAATTGGAAAAGGTTCTGTTTTTGCTTTCAGTTTACCAGCTGTAAAGTAAAATATTGATATCAGCATGTTGACAAAAGCGGTCTAACCCCGGTTGACTTTCTGTGCTAGAATGGGTTTATGAAGGTGCTTTTGGTTGAAGATGAAGAATTTATCCGTGACTTATTCAAAAGGCAGCTGGATTTATCAGGATTTACAACAGATGCTTTCGGTACGGGACAGGACGGACTTGCTGCAATCTCCAAAAATGCTTATGACTTAGTCCTTCTTGACATCATGCTTCCGGATATTAACGGACTCCAGATTTTGCAAACTATCCGCCAAAACTCTGCAACTAAAAATATCGTGGTTGTTTTACTTACTAATTTAGGCCAGGATGCTGTTATCAAACAGGGTTTTGAGTTAGGTGCGGATGGATATTTGGTAAAAGCGGCTTATACCCCGGACCAGATCGTGCAGGAAGTCAAAAATATTGTCGCTAAAAAACAAAGTCAGCACACCCCGCAGGCAGCAAATACTCAAGGCCAACCTGTTTCCGACATGCAGCAGCCTTCACAAGAACCTCAGACCCAGGCTATTCCTACAGCGGAACCGGGAAATACCACTTCTTAAGGGTGGGGTTATCCCCCTTCGCGGATAAACGCGAAGCTTTTTCCGCTTCGGAGGGATTCCGCTCCCGACGAAGCGTGGGGAGAAATCTTCGACCCTGAGAGCTCAGACCGAAGGGATACCTCGATCGTAAGATCGAGGGAGCTTCATTTTCTCTTTGTCACAGCTCCGGGGATTTCATCCCAGTCGCGGACTTTACGGATTGTCAAATTCTTCTTCCAAACCGTATCCAGAAAAGAGGTGTCAACTCCCTTTTTTTTTGCCATGGCACGAAGCGCAAGCAAATCCTTAGGAAAGCATTTTCCTCCAAATCCCCGGGCAGTTGTTACGTCTAAATGAGAATCAAAAATCCTGTGATCTGCTACTACTAACTTTTTTACCTCTTCGTATTTTATGTTAAGTTTTTCGCAAATATCAAACATTTCATTGGCAAAAATAACCTTGCTTGCCAGGTAGCAGTTAGCCATGTATTTAACCATTTCGGCAGTTGTCGTATCAGTCTGGAACATAGGCATATGCGGAAAGTGCTTTTTATAAAGCGAGATTACCCTTCTTGATGTTAAATCGTTTGAGGATCCAACAACGCATCTGTCAGACTTTACAAAGTCCTCAAGGAAATTAGCTTCTGTTAAAAATTCGGGATTAAAGCAAAAATTCACCTTAGGGTACTTTTTTTCAAAAGAGGCCGTGGTTCCAGGGACGATTGTTGATTTTAAAATAACAATTTTGTCAGTACCTTCAACTTCTTTTGCTATTTCACCCACAACTTCTTCAACAATAGAAAGATCAATTCCTGATTCATCACCCATAATGGGTGTCGGAACAGAAACAAATATAAATTCCGATTTTTTGCAGACTTCCGGAAGGGTTAAATAGTCTTTGAATTTGTCGTAGATGTGGATATCCTCGCCCCTGAATCCGTATTCAACAGCCTGCCCGACAATCCCAAAACCGATTATACCGATTTGATAATTCATCTACCCAATAATATCAAAAATATCCAATTTGGCAAATATACCAGTCGGTGTATGTTCTTTCTTCGGCCGTAAGCAATATGATATAGATTGATCACGATATAATCGGGATTGATCTGCTTGACACATTCGGGGAATTTCTGGTAGATTAGATATTATCCAACTATGCCAGCAGTTCTTTATAAACGACAAAAGGATATTTTAAATTTTTTACGGGAGTACATCGATAAATATGGTTACTCGCCGACTTTAGGAGAAATAGCCGAAGCTATGGGGCTTTCTTCACTTGCAACAGTCCACGAACACTTAATGGCACTGGTCAAAAAAGGCGCTATACGCAAATTTGAAGGAACTGTCCGCGGGGTTGAACTCTTAGACGAATTTAATGTTAAACCCAGGACAATCGAGATCCCTCTTTTAGGATTTATTGCTGCCGGCCAACCAATAATGCCCTACACAGACCCGGGAGCTACAGTTTCCGTTGCACCGCATATGATCTCGGATAAAAAGAAATCGTACGTCCTGCAGGTCAAGGGCGACTCCATGATTGAATCGGGCATTTTAGATGGCGATTATGTAATTATCGAAGAGCAAAGTCACGCGTCAGACGGAGACATCGTGGTTGCGCTATTGGATTCCGGGCTCGCGACCCTGAAGAAATTCTTCCGCGAGCCTGATAGAATCCGCCTTGAGCCGGCGAATTCTGCGATGGATCCGATCTACGTTAACGTTGGAGAGGTACAAATTCAGGGAAAATGCTCCGGCGTCATCCGCAGGTTTGAGTAATTTTGTTTTGATATAAAAAATCCTCATGACAGACTCGGAGTCGGTTAAAATAATCCTAAAAGCAAATGCGTAAATAATATGAAAGACTTGCATCCTTATTTATTCCAAGAATACATGGAGGCTAATGCTACTATTCCACAAGTCTCTGATGGTATAAAATGGCGGGTACATTACGCCTATCTTAAAGAAAAACCTGTACCCGTAAATGATTTTGCTTTCTCCCAGTTTAGCGAACCTCAGTTACTTGCTTTAAAAAAAGTTACAACAGCAATCCACAGAGCTAACAATATTCCCTGGCAAGTGGTGCAGGGTGACAGAATTCCTGAAGGGATAACCCCATTAGTCAATTCCGACTTCCAGATACTTATGACCAGAGTTAGAAATTCCTTTGTCAATAATATATTCCATTATATAAACGGAGAAAGTGGGGCATATAAAAATGACCTGGAGCATGATTTACATCCTCCGTCCAAAGGAATGATTTTTGCAACACAGTTATTTTTAAACTTGGAGGAGGCAGAAAAGTACACTCAAAGCCTCAGAATGGTAGTTGATTGTTTAAAAAGCCCTGAGGGGAAACACCTATTAACTGAATACCGGGATGAATTTAAGCATGGAAAACGGACTAGTGCGGTATGGAGGACAGAAGGACACGGATCCAAGTTCGCCCATCTGGTCAAAGATGCTTTCATTAGGGATGGGTTTGACTTAAAAAATCCTGCTACTCATCTTTTTCTCCGATTAAATAATCTTACTCAATATCCTGCATTTGGAGGAATTAGATGAAAATTCTCTGTTTGTGCAGGGCCGGAGTTGTCAGGTCAGTAGCTTTAGCTAAAATCCTGAAAGAATTATTTGGGCATGATGCCTTATCAGTATCATGGCAATATAACAGTAAAAAAACTTTAGATATTCTTTTTGAATGGGCAGAGACGATCGCAATTGTCGAGCCTGGTTATCATAAATATGTTCCCAAACGATATTCCAGTAAGGTAGTTTTGGTGGATATCGGGGAAGATGACTGGCATGATGCAACTCATCCAGAGTTAATCGATAAGCTTTATAAAGCACTTGCAAAAGTAAGGGAAAAATTCTTAAATGCCCGAAATATTAACTAAATTAAGCGAATTGGCCCAAAAACCTAGAGTTGTACTTTTTGGACTACCCGGTTCCGGAAAAACTACACTTGGCAGAAAATTAGAACTTGGCTATGAGTACACTTTTTATGATACGGATAATGATTTAACCCCGGAATGTATAGTTGCTTGTGACAACAATTTACCTTTTACTTCTAAGATGCGCAGGGCTTGGCATGATGCGATTAATGCCCATACAAGTGAACTTGTCCAAGGTAGATCAAAGATTGCGATAGCCAGCCCTTTTAGCCGGGATTCATACCGGAGAGAGTTTAAGGCCCTGTTCCCTGATTTTGAATTCGTCTACGTAGAGATCCCAAATCCAGTAAGAATGGCGAGGGTACTTACACGACAGGAAGCAGTTCCCAATCATCCTTTAACAATTGGGTACGCACTAGAGTGTGCTACAACTTTTGAGACAGTATCTTTTCCGGTTGTGCATTATCATAATCACTAAAAAATGTGCTTTGATGAAACCAAGATTGACTCGAAAAATGCTCCGGCGTCATCCGCAGGTTTGAGTAATTCTGTTAAATTTTTAACAAAATAGTTCTGTTTTGTACAAATCCTTGTTTTTTTTGCTTACTATACTTTCAAACTGTATCATTCCTCAATATGAAGAAGTGCAAACCAATAGTTGCCAAGTTTGGCGGAAGTTCAATGGCAGACGCAGAAAGCGTTAGACAGGTGATAGAAATTATTAAGCTTAACCCGGATCGCCGTATTATCGTGGTTTCAGCTCCCGGCAAAAACAGTAATTACCCTGAAAAAATTACAGACCAGTTACTTTCCGGAAACTGGGCGGAGGTAGAAAACCGCTTTCTTAAGGAGGGGCAGGAACTGGGCTGGAGAAATGTGAATGCTTGTCTAAAACAGGCATTTTTGGACTTTAGCTACTACTTTGACAGCTCTGACTGGAGAGCATCGCGAGGTGAGTGGTTAAGCGCAAAAATGCTTGCAGATTTAATCGGTGCAAAATTTATTGATGCTGCGGATTTAATTAGAATCAACCTGGATGGATCGGTTAATGAAGCCTCTTACGAGTTAATTAGACAAGCCGTAGATAATTTTAATGGCAAAATTGTTATTCCAGGTTTTTACGGGCTGGATACAAACGGAAAAATAAAGACTTTTCCAAGAGGCGGATCAGATATTACAGGAGCGATTATAGCCCGGAGTGTAAATGCGAAAGTTTACGAGAACTGGACTGATGTTGACGGGGTTATGACCCATGATCCCCGCTTCCACCGCGAAGCCCGAACACTTGAAAAAATTTTAGTTGACCACATGATTAAAATGGCCCGTGACGGCGCGCAAGTCCTGCACCCTGACTCCTTAACTCCGGTTATGAACACCGGTATACCTGTCGTAGTACGAAATACTTTTAACCTGGGCTCCAGAGGTACTGTTGTTATAACCGACCAGAAAGTCCAAAATTAAAATGAAAATTGCACTGATAGGCTATGGAAATATGGGTAAAGAAATCGAGGATGTCATAAAGACAGACGGCAAACACGAAGTTGTATCTATTAGTTCTTCTACAAAAGGCTGGGATGAGGCAGGAATTAAAAGTGCAGATGTAGTAATAGATTTTTCTTCTCCTGATGTAATTATGGAAAATATCCAGAAAGTTTTGGGGCTAGGGAAAAATATGGTAATAGGCACATCAGGATGGTATGAAAAAATCGGTAAAGTTGACGGACTTGTAAAAGAAACCGGGACAGGTTTAATTTACGGCCAGAATTTTGCAATCGGAACAAACATTTTTTTTCAGCTTGTTGCACTTGCCTCAAAGCTTGCTTTCAAATACGGCCAGTATGATGTTTACGGCACGGAGGTACATCATAGCGGTAAAAAGGACAGCCCTTCGGGAACTGCTTTTAAAACAGCGGAAGTTATCTTAAATAATTTTCCTTCAAAAAAGAAACTTGAAACAGGCAGGCTCGACAGGAAAATTGAGGCAGAAGAGCTTCATTTTGCTTCAGTCAGGGGAGGAAGAAATCCTGGGATGCATGAGGTAACTTTTGACAGTGAGGCTGACTGCATAAAGCTTTCGGTTCAAAACCACTCGCGCAGAGGATATGCACAGGGTGCAATTATGGCAGCAGAGTATATAATAGGAAAAAAGGGGCTGTTCGCTTTCGATAACATGTTTGAAATATGAAAAATATAAAATTTTCTGGCGCAATAACAGCCATAGTCACACCATTTAAAAAAAATGGCAGTTTTGACGCGCCCGCTTATAAAAAATTAATTGACTGGCAAATAAAAGAGGGAATTAACGGAATAGTTTCCTGCGGATCAACAGGTGAAGCTGCCACTCTAGATTCGAAGGAGTATGAAACAGTCATAAAAACAGCGGTTGAAGCAGCAAAAGGGCGAATTCCGTTAATTGCCGGCGCAGGCTCAAATGATACTAAAAAAGCCATTGCCTTTTCTAAGATAGCCAAAAAGGCAGGTGCTGATGCGCTTTTACATGTTACCCCTTTTTACAACAAACCAACCCCAAACGGTTTAGTTGCCCATTTCAAAGCAATTGCAGATGCGGTTGATCTACCAATAATTTTGTATAACGTCCCGGGAAGGACCGGCTCGAATGTCGCGGCCTGGGTTCAAGTCAGGATCGCCAGGGAAGTACCTCAGGTTATAGCAACAAAGGAAGCCTCGGGTAACTTAAACCAAATGATGGAAATTATACAAAACGCGCCCGAGGGTTTCGTTGTTTT
>JACPKO010000088.1 GCA_016186985.1 Candidatus Daviesbacteria bacterium | reverse complement strand
TCATTACCTTCTCTGGTTCTCTCTCCAACTCCTGCAAATACAGAATACCCTCCATGTTCGGCCGCAATATTTCTAATTAATTCCTGAATTAAAACAGTTTTTCCAACTCCGGCTCCACCAAAAAGTCCTACCTTTCCTCCTTTTACAAATGGGGCTAGTAAATCTATAACTTTAATACCGGTTTCAAAAATCTCAGAAGTTGTGGATTGCTCATCAAATTTAGGGGCAAGGCTATGAATTGGGAGCTTTTTTCCTTGTCCTGAGCGAGTCGAAGGATTGGCTTTTAGTGGACCCTTACCATCCACAGTTTCTCCAACTACATTAAAAAGCCTTCCTAAAACTTCTTCTCCAACTGGAACTGAAATAGGAGCACCGGTATCAGTTGCAGTCATACCTCTTTTTAGTCCATCAGTTGAACCCATAGAAACTGCTCTAACTTGCCCTTCACCAAGGTGTTGCTGAACTTCTGCAATAATTAACTGCTTACCATATTCAATTTCTACTGCATTGTAAATTGCAGGGATTTTATCCTCCGTAAACTGAAGATCTAACACTGGACCAATTATTTGTGTAATGATTCCTTTACTCATTTGTTTAATATTGTTTTCACTTCTGCAATTACTGATGCATATTCATTTGCTCTTCCATTTGCGGCTAACAACATATCCACCGCTCTATTAAAATGTCTTCCTGCTAGAGATCTATCTCCAACCTCTAGAGCTTTAAAAGAATCATGTCGATGAGCCTCAGAGCCCCATGCCAGTGCCTCAATAGACATATCTTGTATTACTTGTTGTTCAATTTTTCCCATATTTCTCCTTTCTGGGCATTTTATTCCAATGCTGCTTGGGCAGTTGTAATTTCTAAAAGCTCATTTGTTATAGCTTGCTGGCGGGTTTGATTATAAGATAAAGTCAAATCCTCTACAAGATCTTTGGCATTGTCAGTGGCGTTCTTCATGGCAATCATTCTGGCAGAGTGTTCTGAGGCTTTGGTTTCCAGTAATGCTTTATATATTTTAGTTTCAATTGAGTGGTTAAGTATAAAGTCCAAAAGTTCTGAGGTTGAGGGCTCAAAGAGGAACTCGTTTGAAGAAGTATCGCCGGTATCAAAAGTGTCACGAGTACCACGGGGTTTTGTGGTGGTATCTGAATTTGTAAGTCCCGTTTCTATTTCCAAAGCATCGGCAGAGATAGGAAGAAGTTTTTCTATTCTTGGTTCCTGCCTTAAGGTAGAAATAAAATCCGGATAGACTAAATAAACCTCTTTTAATTCACCTTTCAAAAAGCTGTCTTTAACAGTCCTTGCAAGCAGTTTTGATTGTCTAAAAGTCACTGTATCTGAACTTTCAAAATCAGCAACCAACTCCTTGCCAATTTTTACTACAAACTGCCTACCTTTTTTTCCAATTGTATAAAATCTTAGGTTGACAACTCGGAGTTGGAAAGCTAAAAGTTGTCTAAAAAGGTTAGTATTTAATGCTCCGACAAGACCTTTATCTGTGGATAAAACAATAACGCCTATGTCCTTTCCCTCATTTTCCTGAAGCAGGGGATTTAGTGTAGGGTCAACTGCACTTGTTAACCTTTTTAAGGATTCATTCAGAGTTTGGGCATATGGATCCCCAGATTCTGCCTGAACCTGCGCCCTTCTCATCTTGGTTGCCGCCACCATCTGCATGGCTTTGGTAATCTGAGAAGTATTTTTTATAGAACGTATTCTTCTACGTAGTTCTCTGGTATTTGCCATTTTGTTAGGGGAAAGACCAACTCAATTTACCCTTTACGCTTTACCCTTTACGCTTTTTTGAAAAATTTTTACAAAATCTATGGTTAATTTTTCAAGCTCCTTAATAGTTTTTTCATCCAATTCTTTTTTCTCGGAAATTGCTTCCAAAACCTTTTTACCTCTAACCCTAATATTTTTTATATATTCATTTTCTGCTTCCTTAACTTTTTCCACTGGAATTTCATCAAAATGCCCGTTTGTGACAGCCCATAAAGCTATAACTTGTTCTTCCACAGGAACAGGTGAGAATTGAGGTTGTTTTAAAACTTCAGTAATTCTTTTTCCTCTCTCAATTTGGGCTCTGGTATTTGGATCTAAATCAGATGAAAATTGAGCAAAAGCAGCCAGTTCCCTAAATTGAGCTAAGTCCAGCTTAAGACGACCTGCTACTGATTTCATAGCTTTAGTTTGGGCTGAACCTCCAACCCTGGAAACAGAAATTCCAACATTCAAAGCAGGTCTAATACCTGCAAAAAACAGATCTGACTCCAAGAAGATCTGGCCGTCAGTAATGGAGATAACATTAGTTGGGATATATGCTGAGACATCACCAGCTTGGGTTTCAATAATAGGGAGAGCTGTAATAGATCCTCCGCCAAAATCTTTACTTAACCTTGCTGCTCTTTCCAAAAGTCTTGAGTGTAAATAAAACACATCTCCGGGGTAAGCCTCACGGCCTGAAGGTCTTCTTAAAAGAAGGGACATCTGCCTATAGGAATTTGCGTGTTTGCTCAAATCATCATAAACCACCAAAACATCTTTACCCTGATCCATAAAATATTCCCCCAAAGCGCTTCCTGAATAAGGAGCAAGGTACTGCATTGGCGCAGGATCTGCAGCCGTAGCTGAAACAATAATTGAGTGTTTTAAAGCACCAGCTTCTTCAAGTTTTGCAACCAGCTGTGCAACCTTAGAAGTTTTCTGACCAATTGCCACATAAATACAAATCACGTCTTTTTGATTTATAATTGTATCTGTGGCGATTGTAGTTTTACCTGTATTTCTATCACCAATGATTAACTCTCTTTGTCCCCGGCCAATCGGAATAAGTGCATCTATAGCTTTAATACCGGTTTGAAGGGGAACTGTCACTGACTGACGGGTAATTACCCCGGGAGCAATTTTTTCTACCGGGTAAGATATGGAAGATTTAATTGGACCTTTTCCATCAATTGGTTCAGCCAGGGCATTAACAACTCTTCCAATAAAAGCCTCACCAACAGGAATTTGAAGAACTTTTCCCGTTGTTTTAACCTGGTCACCTTCTTTAATTTTGGTGAAATCTCCTAAGATAACTGCTCCAACGTTATACTGCTCCAAATTAAGAGCCAAACCAAAAATATTACCTGGAAACTGGATTAACTCTGAAGCCTGTACGTCAGAAAGTCCTTCAATTCTTGCAATACCGTCACCAACTTCTGAAACAGTACCTATATTTTCTTTTTGAGCTTTAAGTTTTAAACCTTTAATTTCTTTTTCAATTGTGGAAATCATATCAGCCATGAATTATTGCTCCTTTCAGTTGATTAATCCGAGATTTAATCGAGTCATCAAAAATTACATCTCCAAGTTTTACCCGTATACCCGCAATTAAATTCGGATTAATTTTATTCTCTGTTTTGACAATTTTGCCCATGTTTTTTAATTCTCCTTTTATATTATTCAATTGCGCACTACTAAGCTTCATGGAGGACTCTACCACTAGAGTGTGTTTTGACATCTCCAGTCCTAAAGCTTTCTTATATTCATTCAAAAGGTATAATGCTTTGGCCAGGTGAAGTTTTTTTATTTCCTTTATAAATGCAAGTACTTTCTTCTCCTGAAGTATTCCATCCTTAATACTCTCTTCAATCATTTTTCGAACCAGTTTTTTTAATTGTTTTTTATTCTTCATAAGAACACCTTCTTCATAATCCTTCGACTCGCTTTGCTCACTCAGGATGAATCACATTTTCCTAACTGTGTCTTCGATCATTTTTCTTTGGTCATCTTTGGTAACTACTTTCCCTGTAACCTTTTCCAATGCTAACATTACAAACCCTGCCAAATGCTCTCTCACTTCTTTCTTAATTTGTTCTCGTTCAGCCAAAGCCTGTTCTTTTGCTCTTTGAAGAACCTGGTCAGCTAAACTTTCTGCTTTAACTTTTCCCTCATCAATTAATTGAATAGCCATGTCTTGAGCCTGTTTAATAATCTTTTCTCCCATCTTTGCTGCAGCCAAAATTGCCTTTTCCTCTTCTTCCGCAGTTTGTGCCAATCTTTTTTCAATCTCTTCTGCGTTTTTTAAGCCTTTTTCAATCTTTGCTTTTCTTTCCTCCAAAACCTTTAAAATAGGTTTATACAAAAGCTTATTTAAGATCCAAAGAAGCACTAAAAAGTTAACAATCTGGGCAAGCAAAAGCACCGGTTGTACGCCAAAATCAGATAAAATTTTTTCCATAGTTTTAAAAGCCTTCAGTCGTCAGCTTTCGGCTTTCAGCTTTTTTGTTTGGCTGATTGCTGATTGCTGACAGCTACTTGGTGAATGCAATAACCAAAGCATAAATCGCAATAGCTTCCGCAAAAGCCATACCTAAAAGCATTGCGGGTAAAATTTTAGACTGAGCATCAGGATTTCTTCCTATTGCTTCCATA
>JACPKO010000087.1 GCA_016186985.1 Candidatus Daviesbacteria bacterium | reverse complement strand
TCCTGCGATAATTACAGCATGCCTTTTAGGCGGAGCGTTTGGAATACTGATAATGGCTGCTTTAGGCAACCAGAGAAGCGCCAACCAATTATTTCCTTTTGTAATTTTCCCCCAGTTTTTCCTAGCCGGTGTATTTAATCCTATCAGGGAACTTCCTCTGCCGCTGCTTGTAGCCTCAAGACTTGCACCGATGACTTATGCTGTTGATTTTTTCAGAGGTTTATATTACTGGGGGCACAAAGACTATAACCAGGTTGTATTGTACCATCCCCTTTTTGACCTTACTATAATTGTCATAATGTTTGTGCTGATGATTTCAATCGGAACTTATCTTTTTGTAAGTAACGAACGCAACCGCTAATTACTTGCCACCTATCACTTGCATCTGTATTATTATCTAATGGTCGCTTTCGGGCATAGCAGCGTTGGAGCTTTAGTCGGAATAACCGCTTATCAGACATTCGGGCATTCAGATATTGCTTTAGGGTTAATATCAACAGGCTTTTTGGGCTGGCTTTCTCATTACCTGGCAGACTTTATACCTCACGGCCATTTTTTCAGGAGTATGAAAAATTACGAGGGAAAAATAATTTGGGTGATACTGTTTGACCTGCTGATGCCTATTATATTATTATTGTCTCTGGCCCATTTTTCGGGCAAAGGAGCTGTTGAAATTCTTTACTTGGTTTTCGGGATTGGAGGAGCACAACTTCCTGATGTTTTAGATGGCTTAAAAAGAATTGAGCTTTTGCCAAAGCTAAAGATTTTTAAAATCGAAAATGATTTCCATATGAGCACCCACTGGCACGGCAAAGAGGAACAAGCCTTGCTTATTAGCTTCAGGGATATTTGGCAGATTGCCGTTTTGATTTTGGCAATCTTCATTTTAACTTCCAGATGAACAAACTAATCACTAAAAAATCCTTATTTACAATTGCTTGCCTGTTGTTTGTTTCCTTTATTTATTATTCCTACCTGGTAGCTAAAGAAAAATTTAGCCAGCTTGATTTTGATTTAACAGTTAAGCTTCAGGATAAGATCCCCGCTAAATTTGACCTGCCATTCTCTTTTTTCTCTATCTTAGGCTCAGTTGAGGTCACAGGGGTTATTTGGTTTTTAGTTTTAATAACGTTGCTTATAAAAAGATTCTGGCTGAGCGCTCTGGCATTATTTTTACTGCCTTTGGCATTGGCAATCGAGCTTTTCGGCAAGCTTTTCGTTCACCATCCGGCACCGCCTTATTTATTTTACCGCGGTGTTTTAGACGTCCAGTTTCCCCTCAATTTTACCCAAACAGATTATTCTTATCCCTCAGGACACGAAACACGGACCGCGTTTTTGATTGTTTTTTTGATGAGTTTCTTTTTCTTTCGACAAAACTTTTTCAGTAAACTTTTAATTCAACCTTTACTGGTTGGTGTTTTGCTTATTATGACAATTTCAAGGATTTATTTGGGCGAACACTGGACAACAGATGTCCTCGGCGGATTTTTAATAGGGGCTTCGTTTGGATTGTTTGCAGGAATTACTGTTCCGAAAAAAACTGAAACAAATGAAGCTCCCTCGACCTAGCGGTCGGGGTATCTTCTCCCCACACTTTGTCGGGAGCGGAATCCCTCCGAAGCGGAAAATTTTTCGCGTTCATCCGCGAGCTTACGCTCTCGGTTTTCCGCGAAGGGGGATAAAGAATTAGCTGCGGATCACCCTTGAGCTTTTCAGGCTTTCCTCTAGCCAGGTATTAAAATTTTCATTAACTTTGAGCTGCTTTAATTGCTCCTTTACTCCATCCCGAAGCTGAGCCGCTTCCGAACTCTCAGGATTGTTCAAAACATTGGCTGGTAAAGACTGTTTATTCTCTTCAATATATTTATTGACATCTTCTTCAGAAATATTTACATTACCGCTGAATAACTTTTGTTTTAGCAATTGCAGTTCTACTAATTTTTTGAAATCTTCACGGCTTAATCGCTGAATTGATAGAATCTGGTCCAATTGCTCCGATCCTCCCTGCTGGTCTTCAATTTTTTTAATTTCCAAATCTGTCTCAGATCCGCTTACAGCCTGTTTTTGCTTTTGTCCTTCAGATAAAAGGAGCCTTTGCACTATTAATTCCTCAGCTGTTTTCCCTTCATCCCTTTTTTCCAAAAGGGAGTAAAGCTCAAATTTAGTTATTGGTTTGTTATCAACCCAGGCTACAATCCAGAAACGGGAAGCTGTAAATAGTAATCCTATCAACGCTAAAACAACCAAAACAGCATACAGATACTTTTTTGTTATAATTTTTGTTTTTAGGGGGCTTTCGGATTGTTCAAAGTCAGAAAACTCCTTTTTTGAAGTTTTCCTGCGGACAGCTTTTTTTGGAACACTAACTTTTAACTCAGACTTCCTGACTATTGTTTTCTTTTTCTTAGTTGCCATAATTAAACTTGAGGCATAATAACATCAGGTTCTTCTAAGCGCAATAG
>JACPKO010000090.1 GCA_016186985.1 Candidatus Daviesbacteria bacterium | reverse complement strand
CCCATCTTTGCTGCAGCCAAAATTGCCTTTTCCTCTTCTTCTGCAGTTTGCGCCAGTCTTTTTTCAATCTCTTCTGCGTTTTTTAAACCTTTTTCAATCTTTGCTTTTCTTTCCTCCAAAACCTTTAAAACAGGTTTGTATAAAAGCTTATTTAAAATCCAAAGAAGCACTAAAAAGTTAACAATCTGGGCAAGTAAAAGAACCGGTTGTACGCCAAAATCAGATAAAATTTTTTCCATAGTTTTAAAAGCCTTCAGTCGTCAGCTTTCGGCTTTCAGCTTTTTTGGCTGATGACTGACCTATTGGCAAGCTTTGCTTATTGCTGACAGCTACTTGGTGAATGCAATAACCAGGGCATAAATCGCAATAGCTTCCGCAAAAGCCATACCTAAAAGCATTGCGGGTAAAATTTTAGACTGAGCATCAGGATTTCTTCCGATTGCTTCCATAGCTTTCATACCTATTAAACCAATGCCTAAACCTGGACCTAGTGCCCCAAGACCAATTGCGATACCAGATGGTAAATTTTCCATAAACCTCCTTTCTTCCATTGCTTAATGTGCTTCATGTTTCTCTGTTAATAAAACCATGAATACAAGCGTCAGCATCATAAATACTGCTGCCTGGACAAATGCCACTATTAACTCTAAAAAGTAAAACGGCAAAGGCACAATAAAGGCGAAAATACTGGAGACAGTCCCCAATACTACCTCGCCTGCAAATATATTACCAAAAAGCCTGAAAGAAAGCGATACTATTTTTGTAAATTCTCCAACTAATTCTAAAAGACCGACAAAAAGGAAAACCCCAAACATCTCAAGCGAAAACCACTTCTTAATATAATCTTTAATTCCTAAAAATCTAATTGCAAAAAAATGGGTTATGAAAACTGACAGGAGGGCTAAAGACAAAGTCATATTTAAATCAGAGTTGATGCTTCTCAGGAGCGGCATTTCCTTGTAGGTAACAGTCGTAAACCCGGGAAAAAGCCCTAAAAGATTGGCAGTTAATATAAATAAGAAAAAAGTCATAACCCAGGGGAAAAAAGTTTTTGCTTTAGAGTGGGCAAGATCAGATACGGTATTAAACCCGCCTTCTATAATAAGTTCTATAAAATTTTGAAAGCCTCGCGGTTTTTTACTTAAACTTAACCGTATAGCAATAGCAAGAACTACCAGAAGTCCCACAACCGCCCACGAAACAAGAAGGGTGTTAGTGACAGGAAGCGGGCCTAAATTGCCTAAAACTTCAGGTGCAAGAATTATTTCATGTTCTCCTCCGGTTTCTCCCTCTGCGGGTACATTAGTTTCCGCAACAGTATCAGAAATCGGTGTTTTCGCCAAATAAGTAAAATTTTCCATAACTTAAAGCGCAATTATTGTAGCGAATATGAAGTTAAAATGTAAGTTATATAAATTTACTCATACCTTAAAGCTTGAATTGGGTCTAGCTTAGAAGCCCTTAGAGCCGGGGCGACGCCAAAGATAACTCCTGCCAACATTGAGAATCCAAAAGCTAGAGCCACTGACCAGAAAGGTACAGTGGTTTGGATAAAATTCCCTGCTAAAAGTGAAAGTAGGAATCCTAAAATTATCCCAATAATTCCTCCCAAGCCTGATAAAGTTAACGCCTCAATCAAAAACTGGTTTCTAATATCCCTATTTCTTGCACCCAATGCTTTTCTCAAACCAATCTCCCGGGTCCGCTCAGTCACTGAAACAAGCATGATGTTCATAATCCCAATACCTCCAACAACCAAAGAAATAGCTGCAATCCCCCCTAAAGCCAAAGTTAAAACATTAGTAATCGTCGAGATGATTTCCAGAGTTTGAGAAGCAGTTTGAACCGTAAAATCTTCCTCATCTAATCTTTTACTTAAAATAAGTTTTACTTTCTCCTGAACTTCTTGAACTTTATCCACTTCATTTGATGAGATAACGATATTATGAATATTATCCTCCCCGAATTGTTTTTGGGCAGAAACTAAAGGGATGATGGCGAAATTGTCAAGATCAAGCCCCAAATTGGAGCCTCTGACTCCCAACACTCCTACTACCTCATACCTTAAATTACCGATCTGAATAAGTTTACCTAATGCATTTACATTACAAGGATCAAGGTCATTGCAGAACAACTTCTTTTTAACCGTTGGACCGATAATCGCCACCCTTTTTCCGGATGAGGCCTCAGCAACTGTAAAATAGCGGCCTTGCGCAATTTTAATGGCCTTAATAATTTTGGGATAATCTGCCTCAGCCCCTACCACTGTCACATTTTTGTCAATTTTATTTTGATACTGCAGTTTACTTGCTTTTTGAATGGCTGCTGATACTTCCGCCTGGCCCCTCAATTGATTACGCAAAGAAACAGCATCTTGCAGGGTCAATTTATTAGCCTGAATTCCACCAGGACCTCTTCCTCCACCAATTTGTCCAGGGATGACAAACATGATATTGGGGCCTAAGGACGAAATCTGGGTGGTAATAAAACTTTTTAAGCCTGAGACTAAAGAAATAAGTAGAATTACCGAGGTAACGCCAATGACAATACCTAAGATAGTTAAAAAAGACCTGAGTCTGTTTGTCAATATTGATGTGATAGATAATCTAATTGTCTCTAAAAAATTCATCTTAGTATCTTTCCATCCTTTAAAGAAATAATTCTTTTGGCGCTTTTGGCAATATCTTTTTCATGGGTGATCAAAATAATGGTTTTGCCTTCTTTCTTCGAAGAGGAGCTATGCTCATTCAATTTTTTAAGTATCCCTAAAATTTCCAGCCCTGTTTTGGTATCCAGATTTCCTGTTGGTTCATCAGCAAAGATAATATCCGGACTATTTACCAGTGCCCGGGCAATGGCTACTCTCTGTTGCTGCCCTCCGGAGAGTTGACTAGGCCTGGAGTTAAGTTTATCTGAAAGATTGACTTGTTCCAAAACCCTCCTTGCTCTTATATTTCTTTCCTCTTTTGGAACCCCCGAATAGATTAAAGGTAGTGCGACGTTGTCTAAAGCAGAAGTTCTATTTAATAAATTAAACTGCTGGAATACAAAACCAATTCTTTTGTTTCTTAAATTAGCTAGGGTATCTTGATTTAGTTTAGAGACATCTTTTTCATCCAGAAAATATTG
>JACPKO010000014.1 GCA_016186985.1 Candidatus Daviesbacteria bacterium | reverse complement strand
TAAGCCTAAAACGACCTGGCCTGATTCGTTTTCAGTACGGATTACGAAAGCGGAGACTTTATCCCCTGGTTTTAAATTGGATGAAACCTCCGCTGAAAAATCTTTTTTCGATAAAACGCCTTCTGCTTTGGAGCCTAAATCGAGGATTATTTCTGAATCTGTAAGCAAAATAACTTCGCCCTGGACTTCCTGGTTCCGTTCCAGCTTAAGATTAGCAGGAGATTTTGTATCTGTTTTGGCCAATAAATCGGCCATGCTCATTTGTGCCACACATGTTCACCTGACTTTCTTTTAAGATGTTGTAATTCTAACAAAAGCCTCGTAAAATAACAATTGACTGATGGATAAACTAACACAGCATGGTAGCATCCAGATTTTTTTCTTGATTCTTTTTATCTCAGCAATTTTCATAGGTCTATTTTTAACTCAAAACCAAACCGGTTTTTTAGCCCAAGCTAAAAAACCCAAGAAGACTCCTTTCCCCAGCCCAACTTCTAATGCTCTTTTTACAACTTGGACTGAGGATTGGACAAATCCCAACTACTTAGAGAGGTGGGACATTGTGACAGATAACTGCTTTTCAGTAAACTCCGGTGTAATGGAGATGAATAACTGTCAAGCAGGAGGGATTACCAGTAAGCAGAAATGGGATAAAAATTATGAGATTATTGTGGAAGGGACTGTAGCTGCAGAGAATTCTGTAGCAGATGAATATAATATTAAAAGATATTGGGGAGGTCTGACTTTGTTTAATAGGTATATAAACCCCAGTGGTTATGATGATTCAAGGTATGGTGAGATTGCAGTCCAGTCTGAAGTCCCACCAACTTATGGATTAAAAGATAGTATTATCACATTAACTAATGAGTATGCTGCGAATTTAAAGATAATTCAGCCTGCCACACCTAAGCAGTTCTATAAATTTAAAATCCATTTTAAGCAGGATGGTAAAAAGGGCAAAAAATCTTCAGGTTATAAGTATTTTTACTATGTTAATGATAGTTTGGTTCATAGCTACCCTTCAAGCATGGTAGATAACCCAAATATCTTCATCCTTTGTGTAGCCACAGGCTCAGGAGGGGTAACCATTGGCAGAGCAAGTTGCAAATTCGGGCCAATCACAGTCACCGGCGTGCCTGTTACTCAGTAATTTCTAACCCTGCAGGATTTCTCTGTTCCGGTTTTTCTCCTAACATATAAATCCGAACAACTGGCCTAAGCAGGTCTGCAGATTCAACAAAAGTATTATCTGAATAAGTTAAACCATAAATATCTGCCCAATCTAAAGCTGATCCTAATCTTTTTAAACCATCCTCTCTCCACATCCTAAATCTACCTTCATATAACTGGTCAAGTTTTCTCTCAACAACTTCTGCAGGAACCCAACCATACTCTTGATTATGGAAGACACCATTCAGCGCTTCTGCTGCATCTTTGTGCGTCATTTGTGCTTCTATTTCTTCCGGAATCATAAATCCTAAACGCACAATAAGATGTAAACTATCTTGTTTGATTGTCACAGCTAAAAAAGCTCTTTCAGTCTCCTGCATTCTTCCCTGCTCAAAAACCCCTAAGTCGTCTTCATTTAGCCTAACTGCTAAACTATCTAAGGCATACTCTGAAGGTAGACCAATGTTATACGCAGCGGAAACAACCCCCATTAATGCTGTTCTGAAGGGCCTGGTCATCTTAACAAGTCCAAATGCCTCTATTAAATGACCCATTGCGCTTGTCTTTTCCGGGCTTGTGTGAGCTGCCTGGATACTTTGTGGAGTTGATTCAAAAATCTGTACCCCTGACAGACCAAACTGAGCTGCTACATCCTGCGATGCTCTCGTATCGTCCCAAAGCATCGCAAAATCTCTTAAATGTTGTTTTATTTGTACTCTTTCCTCAATCATGATAAGCGAAAATTATATCAGTTATAGGTTAAAATTCAAGGCATAGAAAAAGCCCAGGTTTATTCCTGGGCTTTGATTCAAATCTGGCAGTGAGCTATCTTCACACAACCTTGCGGATGCATTATTGTCACCGCTGAAGTATTTGACGACTGGGTTCGGGATGGGACCAGGTCGAGCTACTTCGCTCAAACCACCAGAAGAAAATTATACAACAGGTGTTTTTGGTATTCAAGATTGAATTTTAGGGACTTTTATTGTTCGAAGCAATATAACCTATTGGCATTTTGGCAACCAGTACTTATCGAAGCATCACTCCAGCTACCTGTTATAGATCCTGCATTACCTTTGACACCATTATAACTACTGGTACCGTTATTCCAATTGTTACAACTGGAATTCATGTCCCTTAAGTTTCCATTTGATAATGTATCTGACCAAGCAACATTGCCGGGCGCAACACTAGCTTGGTTTTCATCTATATTAATTGGTGATAATAAAGAGCCATCAACTAAATCACTCCAACTATTTGCAATCAAGGTCTCATCAAGCTTTTTATAACCTGAAGTGCTTTGGGTAAAACGAGTACTCGGTGAACCAGTCGAATCAGAAAGCCAGGCTTTCCAAGAACCCCCTAATCCTTTATTATTTGCAATTGTTTGACAGGTATTATCTGCACCTGTTAAACCACCTCTACTTCCATCATAAGGTGTGCTCGTCACAAAAACTCTTTTTGCAGTTGCAGATAAGGTTAACGATATATTGGTAATAGTACACCAACTTACATCTCCCTCCTTTCTAGCCTTTTTTTGATTACAATCATACTGCCAACCTTGCCAGGAATAAGTAGCGCTTCTGTTCGCACAAAACTTTTCAACTGACTCTGGCGGATTACAAACTAAGGATGATGGCAGAGGAGTTGGAGTTGGTGTTGGGGTTGGAGTGGTTACAGTAGTATTTGCCGGTTGCCAATCAAGTAAACTTTAGCACTGCAGCAATATCTGCCTAAATTATTATACTCAACTTTAATCTCATGCAAACCAGGAGAAATCTGAGATGAAAAAGTCTCATTAATTTTATCTCTGTCTAAAACGCTCCAATGGTCATGTATTAAGTTATTATCTATATAAACTCTCATTCCATCATCATGCTTTGCAACAAAAGAATACATACCACCTAAGAAATTTTCCTGTTTTTTAAATCTAACTGAAAAACTATAAGGAAATGTCTCAAAAGAAGCTTCTCCCCCAATCAAAGTCAAGAATTGGTTCTATCTTAGTAATCGAGGGTGACCCAGAAAGATTTTCATTTTTAAAATATTCTGCCGTAAAAGGTACTCCGTGATGTGGGAGTGGAGGTGGTAGCGGAGGACCCAAATCTACTCTAATCATCACCTTATCATTGTCATGACTTATTTGAGTTATTTTTATGTTATTCTCTTCATCATGGAAAACCAAACCATCTGCTAATGCCTCATCGCTGTTTTCAGATAATTTACCATTTCTCGGAGTTGGGGTGTTTGGTGTAGCATCAATTAATCTTGTCTGGTGGTCTGCCTTGCCATTCCAAAGATGAATTAACACACCATTTATAATCGCTGGCGGCAATGTAGAATCGAATCCTTTTGCTTCCCTATATTCCAAGAAATAACTTTCATCAGACCTTTGGGAAGTAGGCCTTTTGATTTTCAAGACCTGTATCCCTGGTATTGGCCTATTCAACCGGTTAAAGGTGTACACTCCAGAGGAGGTAATCTCCGACACCTTAGATGAATCTAGGAAACCTAACGCCAGCTTATGAGGTGCATTCAAACCCCGCAAAAAAGGCGCTCCCAACCTTGAGTAACGATCACCATATTCCTTGTGCTGACAATCACGTATCTGAATCGCCCTGTTGCCACATTGGTAAAAACTGGCATGGTGTATTCCGTTCCTTAGTGGATTATCTGCTCTAGGTGAAACAAAATGCCCAAACTCATGTGTTTTCTGCGGCGCTTAAATTAGCTATATCCCTCCTGATTAATTTACCTTCAAACTCTACTTTCTGTTCTATAAAATCTTATACATCATGCGGAAAAGATTTCCTTTGATTTATTAATGTTGTATACCTTAAAAAAATCTCTGGGTTAGATTTAAGCTGGCCGAGGAGCAGTTCTTGTCTTTTAACTGCAATATTAATCAGTTCCCTGCTGTTTCCAGTATCTTTTTTTTGAATAAGTTGGTTAGTTAACTTAACAATAGATTCTGTTTCATTATTTGATGATTTAGGGGCAAAGATCTGCGGGTTTTGACTAAGATAGATCGCAACACCAAATCCAATGGTAAGAATTAATAGGGCAAGCGCATGTATAATACCTTTTTGATTTAGTAAATTATTCTTCATAATATTTATTGCTCAAAACAATAGATCGAAAGTGTTGCGTTACAACTAAATGACGCATTTTTATCTGTCCACCAGCTATCGGTATTACCATTAGTTCCATATCTTCCAGAGAAGCTATTAGTCCCGTTTTGCCAGTTATCACAAGTACTGGTTGTAGTGGCAATCGAACCACTGAAAGAAGTATTTGTATAAACAAGGGTAGATTTATTGGTACCGAACTCATCTTTATTTATGGCATTCACTAGAGTGCCGTCTGTTAAATCTACCCAACTATTTGCAACAATGGTAGTATTATCTACTAACTTATAGGGTCCGGTATTTTGAGTAAGGCGGGATGCGGCTGAAACAGTTGAACTTGATAACCAAGCTTTCCAGGTACCACCCAAAGAAGCAGTATTTGCTCTCAATTGACAGGTATTATCCGCACCCGTTAAACCTCCTTGATTTCCTGTATAAGCTGTGCTAGTCACAAATACTCTTTTTACAGATGCAGATAATGTAGTAAATGTAAAATCAGCAAGATTTGCGTTGTTACCGGAAGCATCAATACTGGTGACTTTGTAATGATACGTTGTACCGGCTGATAAACCTGTTAAACCTATTGAGTGTGATGTAACCAGGCTGCCGTTGCTTAGGTTTGATCCATACGCAGTAGTTATTCCGTAATCTACCCTGGTAGTCGATGCTTCATTAGTAGTCCAGGTAACAGTAGCAGAGCTGCCTGTTATATTGGATGAGGCAATAGAGCTGATTACAGGTGGCGTGGTATCGGAGAGAGGAAAGGTAGGTGTAGGTGTAGGTGTAGGAGAAGGTGTAGGTGTAGGAGAAGGTGTAGGTGTAGGAGAAGGTGTAGGAGAAGGATATGAAGAAACAGGGGGGGGTGTAGCAGAAGAAATAGGTAGAACCCAAGCTGGAGCAGCCTCACCTATGTAAACTGCCCATCCTGAAATATTACTACTTTTTACATCTGCTATTGTATCAACCGTTCCATCTCGTGAAGGATCTATCAAGGCGGGATTGGATTTATAGTTATCGGAATCCATCTCACTAGAATCTACAGTTGTCCAAATCTTATATTCTTTTCCATTTGCATCTGATTGGTATTTATAGCAGTTGGTATTATTCCCTTTTTGAGTGGGGTCTTTGGGAAGTTGATCGATAAAGCGAGGAACAAGCTCTGTTAAATTAGTAGTTATACAGTCTACAGAAGTATGTTTAGGATAATAACCTTTATTGTTTTTATACAGTTCTAAGGCTATTGGTAACTGTTTTAGATTTTCAGCTCTTACACCAATTCTGGCTGATTTTTGAGCATTAGAATAGGTTATAAAACCAACAGAAGAAAGTATTGCTATAATCGATATAACTACTAAAAGCTCTATTAGAGAAAAACCTTTAGTTTGCTTCTCATTCACGAGTCCATTAACTATTTTATATTCTGGCATTAGGTACACTCCATTTACTTTTAACCTAAGTTTATTTTACAGCTATGGCAGTTTTCAGTTAATTTTGGGTACCAAACACATAATCTTTCTTCTTTGCTCCCCATTGCATTACTGAACACCCAGCCGTTCTCGCTCATCTACGCAAGATGGTTTAAGTATCAAGGGTATGCGCAAGTGGTAGCTGATGTAGTGTAATAAGCCCAGGATTGACCGGCAACATTACCTGTTAATGCATCTACTGTGCAACCATTTGTAGTATTTTGATCATGCGCTGGATCTATTAACGAGGGTTGTTGATTAAACTCAGCATAAGTCATTTCGGTGTTAGGAATTGCATTTGTTTTAATTTTATATTCTGTAGCTCCAGGATTAGGGGCTGCAACTGTATCATTATTAGAAGTGTAGAGGTAGCAATTAGTTGTACCTGACTGGATTGGGTCTTTTGGGACAATTGGCATATAATTTGGTGCCAGCGCATTCGGTGAAGTCATGCCGTCGATGCACTGGAAAGTTCCAGCTGTAGCAACATCAGGGTAATACCCGGTTGAGGTTTTATAAAGCTCAAGTGCAGTTTGTATTGCCCTTAAGTCCTGCGCTCTTTTAGATATCCTGCCTGTTTTTTGCGCACTTGAATACACTACAACCCCTACAGCTGAAAGAATTGCGATTATGGCAATAGTCACCAGAAGCTCAATGAGGGTAAAACCTTTTTTTGAGCTTTCAGACTTCAGCTTTCTGCTTTCAGCTTTTCCGGCTGATGACTGAAGACTGATAGCTGATTGCTGACAATGGGCAGTCATGAATTAAGTATCGAATATCTCAAAAGAAGTGTCAACCCCGATAACACGCCCCTCCTGCGGAGGCGAATCGGGGTCAAGTCTGCCCAAATTTGCGCTCCAGGAGAATACTCATTTAACCTGTGTTTAAAACATTATTTAGACGACCGTTTGATTAATGTTTTCATTAAGCTTGCAACCTCGGAGGTGGATGCCTAACGGTGAATATCAAGTAAAATCGCGCTGAGTTTGCCCAAATTTGCAGGCTGGGGGATTTAATAGGGTTTAAGAAATTTTCTTTTCCAGATATTCTCTAACTTCATTTTTAAGAGCTTGCTGAATCTCCTCAAGAGAAGCCGTATTCCCCTCCTTAAAAATTATCGGCTCCTCAACTAAGTCGTCAAAATAGACCAGACTTTTTAGAACCAGTCCTATATCTAATTTAGGGAATTTGTCTTTACAAGAATTTAACAAGTCCTCAAGATTGTATTGCTTGAGGATAAAATAAAGATCAACATAATCCTTAAGCGCAGAGCGACTGGTTATAGCTGAGAGTTTCATACAGGCAATATCTTTAATTGAAGCTAAATTAATAAATTCTGCCTCAACTAATTTATCAACCAAAATGTAGGGATAGGTTAAAAAACTGAATTTAACCTGGTTAACATTAACGCTTAGAGTATTTTTTTCTTCCTGGGTTTTGATAATTTCCAGGCTGGAAAAAATCTCATTTATCTGATCAAAAAGTTTTAATGTATCAATATTTTCTTTACTAAAAAAATCAAAATCCAAACTATCGCGGTGCCCTATCTGTAAAGCTAAAGCCGTACCTCCTGCCAAATAAAACTCACCCTTAAAGGTTGCGAGTTTCGGAAGAATTGCTTTTCTTTCAGGGTCTAAAATATCGTAATGGAGCATTATATGAATCTATTCTTAAATCGAGCTTTATCAAGGTTCAGAAAAAGTGCCCAAAGGTTTAATGATTTTTTATCCCATGCGCCAAGAGGCGTATCAAGAGCGCAGTCCTTAATATCCTGACGGGAATAATTGGCAAATAACCAGCTGACCGCATCCAGACTGCCAAAATTTAAAACTTGGGAAATAATAAGTTTTTTATGTTTCTCAGGATCAATTTTATTAAGATCATAGGACCATAAAGTCGCTTTAACGCTCTCGGGTATCTGAATCATAGAGTATATTATACCTCAATCTGGGCGGATTAAACTATTGAATTTGCCCAAATTTGCAGGCTGGGAGTATAATATGCATAAATTATGAGCTTAGTGGATCGAGTTGCACAAATCAGAGCGCATAGACAACCTGATATGTCCTTATCCACCCCAGTAATCTCTAAAGAACTTTTAGTTAAAGGGTTAATCGATAGAAGTAACGTGCGTGCCCGTGGCCAACTGCCCCATAACCCAGAGACTCTAACTTTTACCAGTTTACCTTTGTCTACACAAATTAGCCCAGAAGAAAGACATCAAGTTTTAGATCAAGATCAGGTTGAAGCGTTACTAAAAAGAATCAAAGATCAATATTGGGAGTGTGGTCAGATGGTTCAACTCCCTCACGGATACGCTTTAGAATTAGCATATAATACTTATGGCAACCAAACACGCCATCAAACTAGAGAATTTGTAGGTTATGACACCAGGCTCGTAGAAGATAATAAAACCTATGGGGTGGGTGAACATAAACGCACGTTATATCATTATAAAGAGGTTGCTCTCTACAGGACGACTGGCGAGACTTATTCCCCCTATGCAGAAAGA
The DNA here is from genome assembly GCA_016186985.1 of Candidatus Daviesbacteria bacterium. Lineage (GTDB taxonomy): Bacteria > Patescibacteriota > Microgenomatia > Daviesbacterales > UBA10151 > JACPKO01. The sequence goes on along the minus strand of JACPKO010000014.1, from coordinate 9,921 downwards.
GAAATGAGACACACCCTATTAGTCGGTGCTCTCGCTCCCGATGAAATTCAAGGCTTCCAGTTTTGGAGCCCTAATTCCCGAGCAGACAGACAAGCGGTGAACCATTTGCCGGCTGGCCTACACCTCGCCTTTTATATAGATCCGTTGCTGAGCCCAAATGCGACAGACCGCTTAGTTCACACTCTTAAAATTAATGGCTATTACCCGCATGGCGGCGGATTGTTCCAGGGATCCTCACCCCTATGTCTTAATAGACCAGCTAGGCAAATTCTATCTCCTGATCAAGGAGCTGCACAATTTATAGATGCTTTAGCTCAATATGTCGTTGAGAATGATTTAGATAGAATACCTTTGCGATATCAAATAAGTAAAGCTGCGCGGAGATCAAGTATGTATTTATACTAAACAGATATCCGAGAAATACTCAAAAAATTTTGTACAAAAAAATGTGAATACGACGTGTTAATAAGCTATCAGACTTCAGCTCTCAGCTTTCAGCTTTTTCTTGCGATTGGCTGACGACTGATGACTGATTGCTGACGGCTCAAAAACATATAAAGGTTTTAAGTCAAAAAATCTCAACTATGACCATTAGTATTAGTAGGCTAAACACATTACTATGCTTACACCGCTAACCTATCAACCCGGTAGTCTTCCGGGGGTCTAAGGGATTTCTAATCTTGGGGCCTGCTTCGTGCTTAGATGCTTTCAGCACTTATCAGTTAGGAATGTAGCTACCCGGCGATGCTTGTTTACAAACAACCGGCACACTAGAGATTCCCTCATCTCGGTCCTCTCGTCATTTACGTTAACTCTGATTACTCAGAGAATCAGACTATATCTTTCCCGTCACCCTTAGTGGTACGGGATTGGCATATAAATAGAGTTTAAAGCTAGATTATCTAGTACCTCTATTTAGTCCGTAGTACTACGGACAAGTCGTTACGGGGACTCCTAAAGTATTCCGCTGGGATGAAAAGTAATTAAACTTTCGCATCATTTCAATCCAAACTACGGTTTCATCCTTTGTTAAAGATTTACTTTGTAATTTTGGAATGATTTCCAGCATCAAATTAACTTGTTTTTTCTTAAATCGCAGAAATGGTTTAAGTTTTATAAGAATTTCAAATACTTTTTGAAACACTTCTATTCTTAACTCACAAATCTTATCATTGCGGGTATAAACATATCCGCATTTTAAAATCTGCTTAATCCATTCAATTTCCTTTAAGTGGCGCATATCCTGATAAAAACAAATTACTGTTTTAATCCGATATACTTCTTTACCACTCTTCCGGCGATGCATTTGAAGCATTATGCTTCCATCACCGTCCAGAAAACCTGCAATATATGCATAATTAATTTGATTTGCTTTAGAGAGTCTTCCCACGGTATTACCCATTGATTTTTTGTATAGATTTATCTTAGAACCGAATTTAATCCAAATCAATAGGGCTTCACCGTTATTAGCCAAGTTGTCATTCTATATTTCTATAGAAAGTAGCAATATTACTACCAGTTATACTGGTAGAGATCTTTACTAGAGACAACTCCCCTCAAAAATCCAAACGCCCATACTGGATAGAGTCCGAGCTGGCTTACGCCGCTCTGAACCCAGCTCGCGTACCGTTTTAACTGGCGAACAGCCAGACCCTTGGGACCTACTTCAGCCCCAGGATACGATGAGCCGACATCGAGGTGCCGAACCTTACCGTCCTTGTGGACTGTTGGGTAAGACTAGCCTGTTCATGAAAAATCTAATATTACTATTAGCACTGACTATATCATCATCCTGTTTTTAGTTGTTCAAAGAACACCTTAAACAGGCGTACGGCGTTTTATATGAGTATAAATTCCAGAATATCTGGTGCCTCATATATCACCCAGAAACAATTATCGGTTGTTTCTTTTATGGGTTTCAGTCGATACGGGGTCAAATTAATTGATGCTAGACGCTGGAAACTAGAAGCTTGATATTGATGTTTGAAACTTGAAATTAGAAGGTTTTCCAATTTCTTTGCAAATTGGTTAATTTTCCTCCTAATTGCTGATATCTTGTTAATAAGTTTTGGCAAAAATCTCTTTGCCAGTAATTCAAATCTCTTGCTGTGTCTATATGAACTTCCATTTCATTTGCTGAACCAATTGATGCATCTAAATGCGTTTTGAATTGCTTCTCAAATCTTCTTTTAGCCCATCCTTCTGCGATGTTGGATGGACAAGATTTAGATGCTCTTCGCATTTGTGATGCTAAATCATGACGTTCATAAACTGGAAGTTTTTTAACAGCTTGATGAATTATTAACATTAGTTTATAGGATTCTTGATATACCTCTAAATCTCTAAAAGTTTTAATCATTGATTTATCGTATCAATCTATCTTCAAACTATTCAAGCTTCAAATTCTAACTTCTAATCTCTAGTGTCTAGCCTCAAAAAACTGACTTCCCACGGTATTGTCTAATAATCATCTCGATGTATAGGTTAGACCTAACCACTGATTAATAGATTCCACCGTTATTAGCCGTATTTTTGGTTACATATTACTATATAACCGGACACATTTAATATCCCCGGGGTAGCTTTTATCCGATAAGCCTTATCGCTCCCATGAGCAAATAAAGGATCACTAAAGCCTGCTTTCGCACCTGCTCGACCTGTATGTCTCGCAGTCAAGCACCCTATATACTTTTGCGCTTATACCTCAATTTCTTTATGAGGTAAGGGTACCTTTGCACTCCTCCGTTACGATTTTGGCAATTTTGTTAATTTTTAAACCTTTGGTAATTTGTAGTAAAAAGATGGTAATAAATGAGGAAAAAGTATTTGATACAATTTTCCGGCACTTTTTGCAGAAATATAAATCTGCAAACCATCTTTTTGTCTTCGAATACTTGCTTGTAAGGAGAATTTTTGACTCAAAGTCTGAATCACTTTTTGAATCTCATTTTTTGTAAATCCATGAGTATTTAAAATTCTGCCATTACATTCTTTTGATTTAATTGAACCATCACCCATAAACCAAATAGTTAAACTAATTGGTGTCAGAAGGGTTTCAATATCATATGGAATTACTTTTTTGCCGTTTGGGTAAAACATTTTATGAAATATAAAAAATTGTTTCGAGCTTAAAGAATTAAAGTAAATTGATTTAGCTTTGAATTTAGGAGGAGTTTTTACAAACTCTCCAAAAACCTCAAATAACCAACTTACAAATTCCCTTTGCTCTAAACTTTGTTCTACTTTTAAACGGGCAACCTTGGAATTTCCCCAGGTTTCTAAATGTCCATCTCCTAAAAGATATCCTATTAGAACTTGTTTTTGAAATTCACTTAAAATTAATTCCTGCTTAAGTATTCCTTTACGCATTGGTTTAAATTCCCAAGACATTTCTGCTTGAGTCTCCGATTCGCATCGGAGTTCAGACTGTATCATATTCCAATTAAATTGGAACCTAACATGCAGTCGTTGAGGGATCCCGATTTAATCGGGACTTCCCTGCTGATTTTCTGGATCACTTGAAACATTATCAGTTATTATTATATAACTAGCTCAAGATACTACCAGGAGTTCCAGCATATAGTTAGTTGGCACTCCGATGTTGCCATCGGAGGTCCCCAGTGAAAGATCCTACGGAATAGGATTTTCTTTCTAAGGAAACCGCCCCAGTTAAACTGTCCGCCAGACCTTGTTCAGTCTCCTGTTTTTATAAGGAAAAACTGTTAGTCTTAAAAACTTAAAAGAGAGGTGTTTCATTGTCGTCCGATAGCCCCTTGCGGGATCATCGGACTCCCTCCTACGCTACACAATTAAGTTTTCAAAACAGGGCCAAGCTCCAGTAAAGCTCCACGGGGTCTTTTTGTCCAAGTATGGGAAGGCCGCATCTTCACAGCCATTGCAATTTCACCGAGTCTATCCTCAAGACAGTCGCTAAGTCGTTCTACCTTTCGTGCGGGTCTGAACTCCATTTGGTTAGACTGTCGTTATCTTAATTTGTATTAAGAATTTACATTTGTTTTTACGGTTTTATGATTATTAAACCCTCACAGTCGCCTGTGAGATCGGACTATATCTTGTCCATAGATTATTTCTAGTTGCCTAGCTCTATTATGGACTCCAACATGTAGTCTCTGAGGGTTGTCCGATATTACATCGGACCCTTCCCTGCTGATCCACTCCACCAAACAGATTGTCACTCTTTCGAGTACTGTTGGATACTGAGTTATCCCAGCAAATAGTTGGATTTTCCACTACTTAAGGTTTTTAGCTTAACGTATTTATCATTTACGAAATTCCTGAGTGTTGTACATTACTGTACATTCTAGCAAGTTTGGTTACCCGCACCTACCAGACAAGGAACTTCGCTACCATAGAACAGTTCACATTTGTTGTCCCGATTAGATCGGGAGCCTGGATATTTCTACCAAGCTCTCTTAATCGCTTAAGAGGTCGGACTATATCATCTCCGATTTAATCGGAGCCTGGCGTATAGTCTCTGAGGATTTCTCAAGAAGAGATTTAAGCACATCAGCTTCATTATATTTTCTTTTTCTACCAGCACCTACATTTAAGGTTTCTCTAATAGAAACAATTTCTTTTAAGCCTTTTTTATGCCTATGATTTCCTAAACTCATCAAAGCTGCAATTTTACAAAATATCGCAAAATTTTTGATCGCTTTTTCTGATCTAAAAGGAAATTTTCTAAAAAACGGTATCACTCTCAAAATAACGCGCTGCGGAGTTGTAATATCTAACGAATACACTCCATCCTTGCGTTTTTTGATAATCCCACAACCTAAAACTTCTTTTAAAGTAAGTAAGTTTGTCATGTCTCTTTGCGAAACATTGAAACTCAAGACTACCTGCCATTTAATGGCATAATCAGATTTTTGTCTTAGAGAGACATTAAAACTGCCTTCTCCGTCAACAAAACCTGCTAAATAGTATCCTAGATTTTGTGGAATTTTGCTTAACCATTTTTCTTCTTGAGAACTTTCCTGCTGATTATCTGCACCTGAAGCATTATAAGTAATTGGATTGGACATTAATTTCAGATTACCCGAAATTAATCCAAAAATCAATCACTAGCTCAGGATACTCAGACGTTCCAGCATATAGCCAAGTTTTTTAACTACAATTTTGTTCATAGTTACTGCTGCCGTTCACCAGATCTTAGACCGGAGGCTCACCCCGCCGAGGCGGGGGTCACTTCCAATTTTAAATTACTGGCACTGGGCAGGTGTCAGCCCCTATACATCATCTTTCGATTTAGCAGGGACCTGTGTTTTTGATAAACAGTCGCTCAGCGGTATTCACTGCGGGCCGAATCGCTTGCGCGTCGGCCAGGACATCTTGCTAACTTACGTCCAGTTGTATTGCAGAGTTCCTTAAGGATAGTTCTCTCGATCACCTTTGTATACTCAACTCGCCCACCTGTGTTGGTTTGTAGTACGGATTCCTATGTTCCCTTCACGGAAATTTTCCTGAAAACAGAAAACTTTCCACTTCAGCTCGCCTTACGGCGGCTTACGTTTTACAATTTGCGTTTTTAAAGCAGATCGATTGCTCGATCTGCCGCGTGGAAGCGGATTTTTCTACCTCCACTAGCTTATTGCTTTAACCATCTGTCGCCCTTGCGGGCCCTAGACGGCTGGATATTCCCATTTTGTCCTTCCTTGATGGCGTCCGTTGTCGTCTTACGACTCAACAGACCTTGTTAAACATAAAAAGTACAGGAATTTTAACCTGTTGTCCATCGGCTACCCCCGATTTAATCGGGGCTGACCTTAGGACCGACTTACCCGACCCTGATTAACATTGGATCGGAAACCTTGGGCTTTCGGCGTTCAGATTTCTCATCTGAATTTCGTTACTCATACCGGCATTCTCACTCCCGACAATTCCAGTCCGATTTACATCGGACCTTCACTATCGTCGGGACGCTCCCCTACCGTCCGTTGTCGTCTTACGACTCAACGGACCTAAAGCTTCGGCAGTAAGTTTAGCCCCGATACGTTGTCGGCGCCACTAACCATAACTGAGAGCTTGCGCTCTCGCGCCCTTGCGGGCACTAGACCAGCGAGCTGTTACGCTTTCTTTAAAAGATGGCTGCTTCTAAGCCAACTTCCTGGCTGTCTAAGGTCAATGACTTCCTTTGACACTTAACTTACATTTGGGGGCCTTAGCTGTTAGTCTGGGTTGTTTCCCTCAGGACCGCTCCGCTTAGCCGGATCGGACTGACTGGGTCGATTTACGTGTTACTGGTATTTGAAGTTTGATAGGATCCGATACATTGCTGCACCAAAATCCTTCCAGAGCTCTACCCCCAGACACAATCAACCCGCTATACCTAAATATATTTCGGGGAGAACCAGCTATCTCCAAGTTCGCTAGGCATATCACCTCTAACCACACCTCATCCGAGCCTATTTCCACAGACATCGGTTCGGGCTTCCTCTCGCCATTTCTGGCGGATTCACCCTGGACATGGTTAGCTCACCTGGTTTCGGGTCTATATTATGATGCTGACGCCCTATTAGGACTCGGTTTCCCTACGCCTCCGTCCGATGTTCGTCGGACTTAAACTTGCATCATAAAATAACTCACCGGTTCATTCTTCAATAGGCACACGGTTAGTCCGATGTAACATCGGACCTTCCATAGCTTGACAGCATACGGTTTCAGTTTCTATTTCACTGGGCGTTTCGCCCTTCTTTTCACCTTTCCCTCACGGTACTAGTTCACTATCGGTCTAGAAGCATATTTAGCCTTGGAACATGGTCGTCCCAGATTCACTCAGGATTACACGTGTCCTGAGTTACTTAGGTATCCATTAGCCGTAGTTTAGATTTTACATACAAGACTATCACTTTCTTTGGTACCGCTTTCCAGCAGCTTCTGTTATCTAAATTACTGACATGTCTTGAACCCTGCAACCCTCCGATGTCGTCTTACGACTCATCGGAGTTTAGGCTGTTCCCATTTCGCTCGCCACTACTCAGGGAATCTCTGTTGATTTATATTCCTGCGCTTAATTAGATGTTTCAGTTCAGCGCGTGCCCTACCTTTACCTATGTATTCAGTAAAGGGTCTCCGATGTAACATCGGAGGGGTTACCCCATTCGGAAACCTGCGGATCAAAGTTTTTTGGCAACTCCCCGCAGTTTATCGCAGCCTGATACGTCCTTCATCGGTGCTTCTAACCAAGGCATCCACCGTACGCCTTTATGTTGAGTATTATTTGACTATTTTAGAGCGTCTTTCGACACTCAAGGTCAGATAAATCTGACCTGATTGGCCTTCATACTTTTGAACTTCATTGGCTTACGCCAAATCTGTCCAAAATTTTGTCGTATTCACATTTTAAAGTACAAATTCCAGGACTTAAGCCTTCGACTCGTCACTTTGTGACTTCGCTCAGGCCAAGCTCTTCGGCCCAGATTAAGTGACTTAAGAAACCTAAGTTACTTAAGTAACTTAATCAAAACCTAATTGTGGACCCCAGCGGTCTCGAACCGCTCACCTCCTCACCTTTTGCAAAACAAAAGGCAAGCTCTGCTTATTGCAAAAATGGGCCGTCCCCTGTGGACCGACGGGGATTCGAACCCCGGACCCCCTCATTGCAAATGAGGTGCTCTACCAACTGAGCCATCGGCCCATTTTGAGGCGCTCTTCCTGGGTAAATATTTATTCTATTTAGACTTCGTCGATAAAATGTTATTTACCCGCTTAAAAGTCGTTTAGACTTTTAAGCCCAGATGAACTAGAGGCCCATTCGTTCATGCTCAAATTTTACATTTTGAATTTTGAATTTACTGTCGAGGGATGCAACGTCCTTAATCCCGAGTCCATCGGGATCGAAGGACTGGGAGTTTATTGTGTAGCGTTGTTTCTCTTAGAAAACATCAGTAAGCAATTCTACAAGATTCTCTACTCTTGTGTCAAGGTTAAAAAACTCCTAATATTAATTTATGGACAAACTGCCCTGGAATAAGTTAATAGTTATCAGGAAACTATCTCCTACCTCCTCTCTCCTGACAACTTTCCAAGCTGGCTTCGCCCCTATCGCCCTCGTTATCCTTCTTTTATTCGGCATCGCTGCAGGAACGCTACTGGTTCAAAAGGGGGTTAATTTTTTACCAAAAGCACAGCAATCTACAGGATGTACTCCAGAGAATAAAGACTACTGCGAATCAAAAGGTTGTGAGTGCATAACTGCTTTTGGGCCTGATTCGGACAGAAAAACTGAATTGTGTACAGATCCTTCTGTATTCAGGGGATTTAAAGGTGGCGATTCTGATAAAACCATGGCAGACAACAATATTTCTGGAAGTTCAAAAGTTCTTGGGGAAAAAACTAAAACATTGGCAAAATTGGATTGTGATCTGGAGGTCGTCCAAATCATTACACCTGGGTCTGGAAAGGCAGGTACAGATTGTTCTATTCCAGATAATGTCAATCGCTGTACCAGGATAGGTACTGTTTGTCAAAAATCCAAGCCCACCGGGAGTGAATATTGCGTTGATAATACCAATAACGCTTGTATTAACGGAAATATCGTCCCTTTTAGCGGCGGGAATTTTACAGCTTTTACCCAGTCCTGTCCTAATGGTTGTAGTTTTAACTCCTCCTCTAAGAAATATGAATGCAATCAAGCTCCTGCAGCAGGCTACACCGAAACTGACACTTGCAGTATTGAGGAGAAAAGTAAGTGTGTTTCTGAAGGAGGCAGCGGGTGCAGGGTAACAAATAACAGGCATTACTGTATCAGTTCTAAGGACAACGATGCCTGTCTTTCAAACAAAGTATTGTTTACCCGAGACCTTGCGCGCTCAGAAAAAACATGTCGTGAAGCTTGTGGATTTGACATGGTAAATAAATACTATACTTGTCTTTCCCAAAGTGCGTATGATACATGGAGGAAAGATGTTGCTGCCAGAGCTGCTCCTGCTGCGGGCACAGGCCCTGAAATCCAGGCTAAAGATTGCGACCCAGAAACTGCTAAAAAATGCCCCGCAAACAATATTGGCTGCTATGAAATCGAAGGCAGACCAAGATGCGTTTTTCCTGCAGCAAATTCTTTAGACTGCACAGACGGCGAAAAAAGATTTTGTAAAAACCCTCCTGACCCCAGAGATGATTGTGAGGTGGCTCAAGCTGTCATCGTAAAAGACCAAACCAAAACACCAATTAAGTTTACCCGCTGTACAGCTGCTAAAGGTACAACAGCAACAACTCCAACCACTCCAAGTAGTAAAGGAACTGCACCCATAGCTCCGACTGTACAATCTGGAACATCTTCCCAAACCTCAACTACTACTCCAACAGGTGCTACCAGCGCGGATTGCGGTTATGAATACAATGGTACGAGAATCCCCTGCTATAAAATAGGAGTGTTTGATGATAAAATCAGCACGATAATTGAGGAACAAGCAAGAATAGCCTCTGCGAATTATAAAATTTATGAGCAAGTCTTAAGGGAGCTGGGGGGATTAATGGATGCCGGCGCTAAAACTAAAGCAGATGCAGCATTAAAAACAGCCCAAAACGCAGCAGCTTGCATGAACGGAACTGGAGCAACAAACACAACTGCCAACACTACTGTAAACACCACTACAACTACCGCAACCTCTACCCTTACCCCTTGTGGAGGATCAGGCAGTACCTGTCCTCTTAGTACAAAGGCGTGTCACCTCTCCAGAATAGACTCTAAGTGGTATTGTGTTGATAAAGGGGTTTTTAATAAAGATTTTTACTGCGGCGATATTTCGGAGGAATTTTCTAATAGATGCCCTTCAAGTTATCCTACTTGTGATAAATACGGACAGTGCCGGAATTCAGCTAATGTGATCCTTCCGGGGACACCTAAGCAAATACAATGAACCCGTTAAAAACGAGGCTCGCCATAGGCGGCCAAAAAGG
>JACPKO010000103.1 GCA_016186985.1 Candidatus Daviesbacteria bacterium | reverse complement strand
GACTTCTCTATTGACGGGACATTATCTTTTACAGGCAGCTCCATCAACGCCTTCCCGACCTTATTCCTGCAAAATAATCCTCTAGCTTCCCTGGTCGATATATTCAACGGTAAAGTAACTATAAATAAGGATGGATTGTTTGAAGCCGAATCTTTGGCTTTGGGAGACCAATCAGTCGGCGAAGCCGTAATCTTAGCCGGCCAAACTGAAGTTACTATTAACTCCTCACTTATAACTTCTGCCTCGCATATCTTCCTTACTCCTTCCACCCCTGTTTCAGGAAACCTTTATGTCGGTCAGTTACTGCCGGCCCGGGGCTTTAAAGTTAAACTGTCCGAACCCAACTTATCTGATGTGAAGTTTAACTGGCTGATTATCCAGTCTAAGGAGGCAAGCAATTAAAAATGGATAAGAAAAAAGCCGGTTATGAGTATTTACTTGCTTATAAGCTAACTGTTCCTATTTATGACCTCACTATGGAATTTGTTAAGAAGTATATTCCTTACAAGTCCAGAACTGTAGATCAAATGCAACAGGCAGCCAGATCCGGGATGCAAAATATCCCTGAGGGCTATAAGCAGCAAAGCTTAGCAGGATATATTAAGCTCACGGGAGTGTCCCGAGGCTCCCTGGAGGAACTTTTAAACGACTACCTGTCTTTTGCAAGGCAAAACAAACTAGAAGTTTGGGATAAGGAAAGGGCCAAAGGGGAGATACGGGAAATAGGAGAAATATGGGAGATTATTAAAAAATACCCTTATCTCCCCTCTCAACCCAATTTCCCCTCTCTCCCATCTGACCCTACCAAGGCGGTTAACCTCCTTATCACCCTTATTACCCAGGCTAATTATCTGATAGACAAATTAATTGAGTCCCTAAAAGAAAAGCACACCAAAGAGGGCGGGTTTAGAGAAAATTTACTAAAAAGACGTCTGGCTTTCAAAAAAGAGTTATAATCCACCTGCGGGCACTTTACTAAATATGACCAACTCCAGGAATCTTTTGATACTTATTATTGCAATCATAATCTTAATCCCTTTGAGCTTTTGGGGGATTAAAAACCTTACACAAAAAAAACTCACTCCTTTTCCTCAGGCTCAAAAAACACCAAAACCCTTTTTTCAAAACCCCAATATAAACGTTATCCTTATTTCTATAGATACCTTGGACCCTGCACATTTAGGGGTTTATGGATCTACTAAAAAAACCTCTCCTAATATTGATGAGTTTTCTAAAGATGCCCAGGTTTATACAAATGTATTTACGTTAATTCCTCATACCTGGGATTCTTTTTATACCCTTTTTACAGGCAGGGATGATGTTTTAAAAAACGAAGAAATCAGCCAGACTTCCTCAAATATGGATGAATGGGAGCCCCTGAAAGCTACACTGCCTAAAATTCTCAGGCAAAATGGCTACTTAACATCAGCATTTGTCACAAACCATGTAATAGGTACTCTTACGCCTTTTTTTAAAAAGAGTTTTGAGGAGTTTAATTTTATTGATCAGTCTCAAAACCCCCAACAGTCCGGCCTTGATAGCTTTATCCCAGACTATGATAACTCAAAGAAGGTTACGGATTCAACAATTGACTGGTTGAACAAAAACGGAGGCAAAAAGTTTTTTCTCTGGATGCATTTCACAAATCCCCATCTGCCTTATAACCCTCCTAAAGAGTATCTTTGCAAAATAGATCCGGACTGCAATATTCCAATTTACAAAGAGCTACTGGATAACCCCTTATCAATCCAGTCCAGGATCCAAAACTGCTCTGATAAAACTCCTGTTCCGGTTGTTGAGGCAGCCAAAAGCTTATACGACGCAGAAATTTTAAGCACAGATGAACAGATTGGTAAAATATTGTCTTACTTGAAAGATATCAATTTATATCAAAATAGTTTAATAGTTATCTATGGTGATCACGGTGAAGGGTTCAGTCACGGAATCTTTGAACATGGTTATTCTCTTTATAACAGTGAGGTAAAACTCCCGCTGATAATAAAAAAGCCCAATTCAAATCAGGGAGAAAAAGTTAATACTTTAATGGACAACAGCGATATTATGCCTTTAATTTTAGAATCCTTAGGAGTTGGAAGCAAAAACGCGGAAAGGAAGTATGTTTATATGCTTGCCAATCCAAGCAAAGGCAACAAATACGGGGTAACTGACGGTCAGTTTAAATACATCTTTTCAGACAAACCCGGATGCTTCTATAATAACTTAGAAGAAGAATTGTATAACCTTGAAACAGACCCATTAGAATCAAACAACCTCATCGAAAAAGATAAAAAAAAGCTTAAACAGTTAAAGTCAAGACTGCTGGATCAAATAAGCCTCTGGGGCAGAATCCGCAACATAGGAAAACTTGAAAACGATAAAGAAATAATAGAAAAACTAAAAAAACTTGGATACTAATCCGATTAAAAATATCAAGCCTGCTAAACTTATAAACCCGCCTTTTTTTAAACTTTCCGGCGCGTAGCTTAAAGTTACCTTATGTTCTCCGGGCGGAACAATTATTCCCCTGCTGTTTATGTTAACCGGAAGAATTGACGTTTTATTTCCGTCAATATCTGCTTTCCATCCCGGATAGAAGGAATCCGCAATAACTAAAAATCCTGTATCCGGCGAACTTGTATTAAATTTCAGATGACTGTTTTTAGATTCTAAACCTGAAATTTTCACCTGGCCGGAAAAACTTGCCTGGGGCACAACTGTCTCTACTAATGCAGTGGTTTTAGGATTAAACTCATCCGAGGATAAGGTTTTTTCAAATACGCTGTCTGAAAGAACAAGATTATACCCTGTCACAGGATAAACCCTTCCTAAATATTCTGAATTTTCATAAATCCAGAAGTGGGATTTAGATTTTTCCTCTATATAATCATAAACCTTTTTAAACTGGTCCGAATTTATCGGTTTTGTCGAAACAATGTATTTAACCCCCTGCATACTAAGCAATTTGCCTGAACTTGTTGAAACTTTAACAATATCTTTCTCCTCTAAAATACCTTTGGATATCTCCTCATTAAGAAAATTAAACCTCTTTGTTAGCCTTCCCGCATATCCGTCTGCTGATGGAATAGAGTACACCATGTTACCATTGGGATTAAGAAGCGCTCTGGTTGCAAGCAGCTTTTCTGCTTTTTCACTTCTCCACCCTTTAGATTCATTATAGTAAACCCGTTTCCAATCCTCTTCCCAGCCTATTGAATAAATCCTTCCTTCCCCTAATTTTTCTTTTAGAAAAGAGGCGGTTTCAGGTTCTTTAAGCCACTTGCCCGCTTCTAACACTCCGTTATACGGGGTTAGCAAAAAATACAAGTTTGAAAACAATATTAAAACTAGTGATGAGGCTGCAAAGTTTACCGGAATCCTCAACCGCTTTAACGTATTACTGCAAAATTCCATGATTTTTTCCATTCCGAAACCCGCCAAAATAGCAATAAAAAGATTTATTATAAACAGGCTTCTTTGAGGCACCCTGAAGCTTGAAAAAAGAGGCATGCCGTAAAGAAAAAACATCCAGCCTAATGAAAAAAGCAGCCAGAAGATAATAAGCCCGAAGAAAAACAGGATTTTTTTGCTTTTGTTGATAAATTTAAGCGCAAAAAAAGCAAACACCAATGGAAGAACCCCCATATAGCCATTGTTTTCCCAAAAAAGTCCTTCGAACCTGTTGAGCGCATACCTGGCTGTAGAAGGATCAGCAAATATAAACGGGTCTAAGTAGTAAGCCAGGTGGTGAATTTTGAATTTAATCCAGGTTACATACTCG
>JACPKO010000048.1 GCA_016186985.1 Candidatus Daviesbacteria bacterium | reverse complement strand
GTTTTATCCAGAGATACAGGTCATGCCAGAGATTACGGCCAATACCCCTATGGAACTTATGAACAGGATGACCAGTTACTGTTTGGAGTAAAAGGGCTAGATAAAAGTTTGCAAATCAAAACAATAGTTTATGGAGTAGAGCTTAATGGTAAATCTAAAGCCTATCCGGAGAGTGTATTTGAAAAACAAAAAATAATTGAAGATAGTGTAGGTGGAGTACCTATCAGGTTAACAAGGAAAGATTCTGGAGAGATTGAGGTAGTAAATCTACAAACTAATGAAAAAATCATTCCCATAAGGTTATTCTGGTTTGCCTGGGCAGCCTTTCATCCGGATACTGAGCTTTATCAGTAAAAAGTATTTATAGCAAAAGCAGAAAACCACGAGTTCACTCGTGGATGAATGCTTCTTCCGCCGAAGGCGGAATCAGCTGAACAGCTTTTACTGTGAAGCTGTGATAGAAGATACCACGGCTTTAGCCGTGGAGCTTCATATGAGAGTATTTATGTCTTGGAACTAAATTGCAGAACAAAACCAATAAGAATCAAAATTATTCCCAGAAAAACCAATCTTTTCTCTCTTTTCATTTCGCCTAAAACATTTGAACCAATCCGATGGTCCTTACTGACCTGGTTATGAACCCGAAGTACCGAATAGCCGATACATAGTTCCCCAAGAGTTGATAATGTAAAACCAAATAGTTCTAAGTTCATAATGTTTCAGCTGCAACAAGCGTAAAAGGGTAACCTACACTCAAATCTTTGTATGCTTCTTTAGGAATCCCTATATCAGCCAGATAAATATTTCCAACATATGTTTTTGCTTCATTATTTAATAATCCTTTTTTTAGAGCGGCCAATGTAACTGTTGCAGTTGCTTTTATTGTATTCTCTGAGGAGGTTCCTGTGTCAACATCAAGTCCTGAAGGATTGTCCAGTGAGATAATTTTTTTATTAAGCCGGTTTATTTGCCCGATGATTTTAGAGATGTCTTCCCTCACTTCCCCAATCTGTCCATAGCCAATTAAAGCATCTACAATCAGGTCAATAGACTCCAAATCATCAAGGAGTGAAAGTTTGCGGATATTCATCTGTTCAATTGTTTTTAGCTGATGGGCGGGAGCCAGTTTCATATTCTGTTCATTAGTCAAATAAAGAAAAACCCGATGCCCAAAATTATGAAGATGTCTGGTTGCAACAAGTCCGCCACCGCCATTATTGCCCGATCCTGCAACTACTAAAATTGATTGTGAATGACCATTAGAATAATTGTCGTGAATAAATTGGGCTAATTTAAAACCTGCAAGTTCCATCATCTGCAAAAGATCAACCCCATATGCCTCAATCGCGGTTTTATCCAATTGCCTCATTTGGTTACGGGTTACAGGAAAGTTCGAAGCCGAATCATAATTAACAATATGTTTAATCATAAATCTATTTTTTAATCTTATCACGCAGTGAAGTCGCGTGTAATCGGCGACTATACGGGCAATCTTTGCAAACTTTTTTATGAATTTTTTGCAGTTTAAGTAGTTCCTGGTGCAATAGCTCCATTTCTTCATCCGAGAAGTCTTCCAGATCCATAAATAGTTGGCTGATTGATAGGAATTTCCCGCCCAACCATGACATAGCTGTTAAACAAAAGCTAGTCTTTAGATTAAAAAGCAGCAGCTTTATGGTGTATTACCTGGTGGGGTAAGTCCTAAGAACAATAATGTTCCATCGTCTTCTGTTTGAGTAAGTCCTGCTGGTTTACATACTGCTTGTCCAAAATTAGGCTCAACAGTTTGAGCAATACTTGCGACAGTTGGACCTATTTGATTAGCAGGAGCGCTAGCTGGATTTGCTGCTAAAGCTGGCATTGCCATACTTGCATACATGACTGCGGATGCAGCCGCACCAATTAAAAATCTTTTCATCTTTTCTCACCCCCTTCCTAAATACAACAACTTAATTTAGTGATGTCGTTTGTAAAGGATAATGCTGCAATTTTGATAGACTCTGAAAGGGTAGGGAACATCGGCAAAGAATTTATGACGTCATCAATCGTATTTTTGTTTTTGATAAGTACCATTGCCTCCGCAATTAGCTCGCCTGCATTAGGAGCAAGGATATGGACTCCCGTAATCTGTTTTGTTTCAGGATGGATAGCCATTTTAATAAGCCCCTCGGTTCGGTTGATAATAAGCGCTTTGGGTACGTCTTTGAATGAGACAGTCTTGCACATACACGTTCCAAACTTTTTCATCTGTTCATCTTCAGTAAATCCAACTCCTGCAAGTTGAGGATCAGTAAAAACGGTCCAGGGGACAGTATTGTAGTCAATGCTGTTTCGGGTATTGTTCAAGGCATTTTCAGCAGCTAATGTCCCCTCCCGTCCGGCAGTCGGTTCAAGCCTTAACGGGCCATTGGTGATATCGCCGACAGCATAAATATGCGGCTTCGAGGTTTGAAAGTTAGGGTTAACCTTGATTGCCTTTTTTCCGTCAACTTCAACCCCTGCTTTATCTAAATCAAGATTTTGGGTGTTTGGGGTTTTACCCCCTGCAAGAAGGATCTCATCAGCTATAATTTGCTCTTGTTTGCCTTGATCTAAATAAGTAACTACCTTTTTATCCCCTTCTTTTCGTGAGCTTTTCACCTGGACACCGGTTTTTATAGTTATGCCTTCTTCGGTAAGTATTTGAAGTAACCTATCAGTTAATTCTTTTTCGGCAGGAGGAAAAATAGAGACGTTCCTTTGCAGGACTGTTACTTTAGTGCCGAATCTTGAATACATTTGGGCAAACTCCAGTCCTACCGGGCCTGCTCCTAGTACAATAAGTTCCTTTGGCTGTTGCTTTAGTTTTAAGGCTTCGATATGGGTTAAAAACCCTACTTCTTTAATTTCTTCTATGGGTGGAACAGTTGTGGTTGATCCAGCAGCAATAATGAATTTCTTAGCTTGATACTTTTGCTTGCCCTCCGAAGCCTTGGCGAAGGAGGGACTATTTACCCCAATTTCATTTTGAGAAAGAAAAGCAGCTTTTCCTTCTACATGAGTAACATTTTCTAGTTGGCTTAATACTTTCCCGTATTTTTCATCTCTCAATTTCGCTACCAGGTCAAGTTCATGTTGGACAACTGTAGCAAAGTCAAAGTTTTTAACTTCAATATCAATCCCTGGAATTTTATGGTTTTTGGCAAGATGCATGACTTCACCTGCCCAAAGAAGGGTTTTTGAAGGCACACAACCAACGTTCACACAGGTTCCACCCAAAGGAAGACCCTGATTAACCATCAAAGTTTTTGCTCCAAGTGCGTTCGCTTTAATCGCAGCAGCAAAAGCTCCTGCTCCACCACCTATAATAATCAAGTCATACCCATCATTCATAGTTTAACCACAATTTGGACACATATTGTCTCACCTCCCTACACTAAGTTATAAATTCTTTTAATTTATTTGTGAAATCATTATTAATAAGAGAGTAGTAAACAGTTTGTGCTTCTTTTCTTCTTTCAACTAACTTAAGATCTAGCAGTTTTTTTACGCTGTGTGAGACAACAGAGACAGAAGTATCAAGAATTTCTGCCATATCTGAGACATTAAGTTCCGGATGGCAGCAGAGAAGATAACAGATCTTTAGGCGGGTAGCGTCTCCCACGACCCCAAGTTGTTGCGCACAAGCAATAAGCTCTTTTTTGTTTTTTAATTCCTTTTTAATTTGCCGGTATTCAGACATCGTATTTGAACAATTATTCAAATAATAAAATAAGGCCATATTTTTGTCAACCCCTGAAAAATGTCGCCCAAGCAACAGAAATTATCTAAGATTAGGAGTAAAAATAGACCATGATAGAAAATAATTTATCCAAATTTATATATAGGTGTATCGGATTTTGTATTAAGGCTGGGTCTTTGGCAAAAGAGGTAATGGCTGAGGTGGTTAAAAGACCTGAAGTACAAATTGCCAGACCATCAACCAGCTTTTTATCTTATCATAAAGAGTTTTTTGTAACTCCATATGAAAGCGAAGGCAAAAAAAGGCACAGAGTCTCATTTGAACCAAATAACCGCCAATGTGTGGGTGACTGTGATCATGAGCTAGGAGAGGATTTTTAAAAGGAGGATATATGAATACAGAAAAAGTGACTATCCATTTTGAAGAGATGATCAAACCTAATGTTAAGTTTTATCTTGAGGATAGCTGCAGGGCTATTTTGTGTGGTTGTTATAGTTGCCAGATGAGGGCCAGAAACAATTACTTAAAATGGGGAATTCCAATACCCACTAAAAAAGAGGCCAGGGAAATATTGGGGCTTGCTGAAAAAGCGCCGATTAAATTAAAAGTTTATCAGCAAATCGAGGAAATTTTGCAAAAGAAAGGAGGCCATCTCTAGTTTAGGATTGGAATTGGCTATGAATTTGGAAACATATAATCCATTTAAAAACATATTTGAGGTTATGAAGGGTATGGATACAGGATCTGTTTCACCCCTTTGTGGAGGCGAACAGCAACTTTTAAAAAGCTTTGCGAGGCCTTTGGTTGGTTTAAATTTGTTTGAACCACCCATGAATTTTCTAAAAACCAAGTTTTGCTAAAATAAAACAATGTCTGCAAAATCGGCCTTTTTCATTGATGTTGATAATACCCTTTTAGATAATGACCACATTAAGGATGAAATAAAAATTTCTTTGGTTAAAGTTTTTGGCCAGAAAGATGCTGACCATTTCTGGCATCATTACAATGGTTTTAGGGACTATCAAAAATATATTGATTTCCCCAAAATTATCCGGGGTTATTGCCATGAGCTGCACGGGGATAAGTGCAGGATGGAGTTTATGCAGGTATTTAACTCAATTGAGTTTAAACACGCGTTATACCCTAAAGTCCCGGAAGTGCTTAAGTACTTAAAATCAATAGGACTGGTTAACTTATTTACAGAAGGTGATCTGGTTTACCAGAAAAGAAAGGTGGAAGAAAGCGGGCTTAAAAGTTTGGTTGATAAAGTTTATTTGTTTGATCATAAAATGGATCATCTTGAAGAAGTTATAGAGGATTTTGCAGATGCCCGGATTGTTTTTATAGAAGATCGGGCTGATTACCTGGGTAAAATAAAGTCTCTCCATCCGGAAATATTTATCATCCATATTACCCAGGGGCACTATGCTAAAATTAAAGGAGAAAACTTTAAAACAATTAACCTGAAATTTAAAAAAGTGGCTGACCTTCTAACTTTAAAAATTCACCAAATTGCTGTAAAAGGGAAATATGACTAAAAAGAAGCAAAGCTTTTCTGCGAATAAATTGTGGTATTTAAAACAGACCAACCTGTTTAAGGCGCTCCCCGCAGATCAGGTGGAGATGATCAGCAATCATTTAACAGCCAGGGAATATTCTAAAAAGCAGGTAATTTTGGAACCT
>JACPKO010000093.1 GCA_016186985.1 Candidatus Daviesbacteria bacterium | reverse complement strand
GACATAAATTGATTAATTTCCGACTCTGTAATCTTAATAAGCCGGAAATTAACTCTTCCTTCTGTAACTAGCTTTCTAATATGTTTTTCCTCATCTGTCAAGACAAAGCTTTCTCCTGATTTTACCTCGATAAAATCAATCCGCTCATTATTTTTTATCCCTACGAAATCAACCGGGTGACCCAAAGGTATTATCCGGTCATAGTCATATCTAAGTTCCGCATAAGTTAGAAGTTCAGCAACCTTGCCTTTTTGAGGGTTGATTGATCCCTGTATAGTCTGCAGTATGCGTATAGGCAATCCGTCCACTTTCCTGTATAAGTCTATTATGTCCTGCGGGATATCCTGGGTTCTTTTTGAGTGAATGCGTCCCAAAAGGTAAGCTATAATTAGAGCTAAAACTATTAATCCCGTATAAATAATTATCTGATTATCCATAGAAGTATTACATTCTACCAGAAAACTTATCCCCATATTTGTGTTGAAAACTTTATAATTAACTTAATTTAAAAATAGTATTAGTTGTTAATAGGTGTTGGGGGTATGTTGAAAGTGTGCTGATACAGACTCAAATTCGGGTAGATTTTCGTGTTGAAAAATAAGAAAAATCAGTGGATAAGTATGGGGATAACTAAGGCGGTACGGGGATAAAGTGGGGATATCTTTAATTCCCGAGTTGTTGCTTTACCTCAATAACCAACCGCTGTATTTCTCTATCGCGGCCAATAGCGAGCCGTATCTTTTCAACCCCATGCATAATGGTAGTATGGTCTCTCCCGCCCAGAATCTCGCCTATCTTTTCAAAAGGGGTTTTGCATTCTTCGTAAATTAGAAACATTGCAATTTGGCGGGGCAGCACCAGTTCTTTTTGTCTTCTGGGCCCGGTAATTTGATCCAGGCTTATCTTAAAATATTTATTTACACTTTCAATTATTTGGTTTGGATAGACCACAGTAGTATTTTTTTCAGCAGCCTGGTTGCCTAAAATCCTTCTGATCTCGGCTTCATTGGGTGGTCTTCCGTGAGTTTTTTTGATTTGCAAAAACTGGATAAGCTTTCCTTCAAGCTCCCGTGTATTTGAAACAACAATTTCGGCTATTGATTTTAAGTGCTCTTCAGGCAGGCTCTCCCCTTTTTCCGAAAGCTTTGATTTCAAAATAGCGACCCTTGTGTCAAAGTCAGGAAGCTGAATGTCAACCATCAATCCTCCCTGAAAGCGGGATTTAAGACGGGATTCCAGCTTCTCGATCTCGTTAGGCGGCCTGTCAGAGGTAAAAACCAGCTGAGAGTTTTTAGAATGCAGGTCATTAAAAGTATGAAAAAATTCTTCCTGGGTTGAATCTTTTCCGGAAATAAACTGTATGTCGTCAATTAAAATAATGTCGCAGGAGCGGTATCTGTGACGAAAAGATTCTGTAGATTTAGATTTAATGGACTCAATAAAATCATTCATAAATTTTTCTGAGGGGGCAAAAACTGCTTTGGTATTAGGGTTTTTAGAAATTAAAGCATTGCCAATGGCATGCATTAAGTGAGTTTTTCCTACACCCGAGGGGCCGTAAATATAGAGAGGGTTATAAGATACACCAGGATTTTCTGTAACAGCCTGAGCGGCTGCAAAAGCTAAATTATTAGTAAGCCCCACCACAAAATTTCCTAAAGTGTACCTTGGATTAAGTGTAAAGCTTTGAGGTTGGGTTTTTGTTTGAAGGTGGAAAATCTCTTCCTCTTGAAAATCCCCGGCCGACTTTTTTTTAAGCAATTTGGAATCAATTTTTATTTCCAGAACTACATACTGCTTGAGAACTTGTGCTGCGGCCTCGGTTATTAAGGATTCGTAACGGTCTAAGAGCTGGTTTTTGTGAAAGGAGGAAGGTACGCTGATCGTGATTTTATTTTCACCTATTGCATCAATCCTGGTTTGGGAAAACCAGGTTTTAAAATTATTAAAAGATACTTTAGGTTTGAGCTCAGAAAGTATTTGATTCCAGCAAGCGGCTGCATCCATAGGAAAATCAATATAGTGGACAAGTTATACACAGTAAAGAGGGCTCAAGTACTAACTAATAGATCAACAATAAGATAACTCAAAACGCAAAGCGCAAATGGAAAAACTGCAGCCTAAAATGTAAATGTTGGAAGAGTTTTAATTTTTAAGTAATAGTTTTGCGTTTTGACCTTTAATTTTTGAGTTTGGTTTGCTATACTTAGCACCATGTCGACTAAAAGGACTTACCAACCCAAAAAACTTAAAAGAGCGAAAAAGCATGGGTTTTTGTCAAGGATGGAAACCGCTTCTGGCAGAAATGTTATAAAAAGACGAAGACAGACTGGTAGAGTCAGTCTGAGTATTTAATGTTACCTAAGTCCCAAAGATTAAATCTAAAAACAAACTTCAGGTGGGTCGCCTCGGGACAATCCTACACCAGTAAAAACTTCAAGCTTTTTTACCGGTTGGGCGAAAATAATGAACCAAAAATAGGGGTATCAATTGCCACTTCAGAATTTAAAAAGGCAACCGCAAGGAATAAAGCCAAAAGAATTTGTTTCGATATGGCTAAAAAATATTATCAACAGTTGCACAAAGGTATAAATTTGGTTATTATGCCAAAGGCCCAAGTTATGGATCTAAACGAAACCGAGCTGGATAAAGAATTTAAATATGCGTTTTCTAATCTTAAAATTAATTGACATATACCAGGTTGTTTTCTCCTTTGACCGGGGACTTTTAATGTTTCTGGCTCCTGGAGGTGCGTGCAAGTACGAAATCACTTGTTCTGAGTTTACAAAAAACAAAATTAAGGAACTGGGAGTGGCCCGCGGGGTTAAGTTAGGGATAAGGAGGATTGCTTCATGCCGGTAATTGGTGATATTTACAACGCTCTTTTTTTTGCACCGGTAGTTAACTTGATAGTTTTCGTAATCCGGTTGCTTGAAACTGCACACATTCCCGGAGCTTTAGGTTTTTCTATCATACTTTTGACTATCGGAATTCGCGCACTAATCTGGCCGCTGATGTCAACGCAGATGCGTTCGGCAAAAAAAATGGCGGACTTAAGGCCTCATTTAGAAGAACTCAAAAAAAAGCATGGCTCTGATAAGCAGGCTATGGCCGCCGCCCAGATGGCTTTATATAAAGAACACGGAATCAATCCCGCTGCTGGGTGTCTGCCTGTTCTAATCCAGATTCCCCCCATGATTGCTATTTACCAGGTGATATTTGCTTTTTTTGAGGGTGATGCAGGACTTACAAAAATAAATAATGTTTTATACAACTCCTCCTGGAAACTGGTTTCTATTCCGGACTTGAATTTTTTTGGTTTAAATCTTGCGATTAAGCCTTCGGATTTTCAAACAGTCGGAGCATTGGTTTTGTTTGTACCTGTTGTCACCGGCCTTTTACAGCTTGTCCAGGCAAAAATGATGGCGCCAAAAGCAGTTAAACCTTACCCTTCAGATTCTCCTAAAGAGAAGAAAGAAAAAGAAAGCACAGAAGATACTATGGTGGCTGTCCAATCCCAGATGACTTATTTAATGCCGGTGATGATTGGTTATGTGGCCTTTACTTTTCCGATGGGACTAGCTTTATACTGGAACACCCTGACTTTAATAGGTATTTGGCAGCAGCACCGGATTTCCGGATGGGGAGGACTAATAGACTTGATGCAAAAACTCAAAACTCAAAACTCAAAACTCAAAAGTACAAGTTAAAATAATACACCCCTCCTTCGGAGGCCAAAACTGAAAAATTACTTTTAACTTTTAAGTTGTAGTTTTGCCTTTTGCGCTTTGACTTTTGAACTTAATCCGGAGTATATTACACATCTAATATGGAGGAAAAAGTGTCTGAAATTTTAGAAAACATCCTGGGGCTTTTGGGCCTTGAGGGCTCTTTTGAGGTTGACGAGAAAGACGACGCTGTTTTTGTGTCAGTAGATGCGCAAGACCCAGGGATTTTAATTGGACGGAACGGAGAAACTTTAGCTTCACTTCAGCTTATTTTGAATTTAATCGCTTCGAGGCAGTTTGGGCAGGAAAGTTCCAAGAGAATTATTGTTGATGTTTCACAGTGGAGAAAGTCTAAGGAAGAAGACCTGGCTTCAAAAACCGCCTCCTGGGCCCAAAAAGTGATAGAAACTAAAGAGCCTTTAGAGCTTGATCCTATGCCGGCCTGGCAAAGAAGGATAGTTCATATGGCTGTTGAGCAAACGAGCGGTGTAAAGTCAGAAAGCATTGGCGAAGGACCTGAAAGAAGACTGGTTATCAGTCCAGACCTGGAAAAAAATAATCTGCCCTAATTTTTAATTTTCAATTCTTAATTTTTAATCAAATCAAAATTTTTAATGATTTAATCTGAAACATTAGAAATTAGAAATTAGAAATTTGTGATAGCTAAGTTAACAGAAAATCTTAAGAGCTTAGAAAAAATCTTTTTTTTTCTCACGGTTTTATTTCTTCCCACACAATTGGGAAAACATTTCTGGCCCTCGTTCAGTTCAGTCTACTCACTTAGAATTGACTATCTCTCCCCCACTATTTATTTCTGGGATTTGCTTGTCTTTCTTTTAATACTGACTTTCTTTTTAAACATATTTTTAAACAATTCCTTCTCCAGCATTAACAAAACAGCCGCATTTATTTTCATTTTATTTTTCTTCACTCAACTTGTTTCTGTTGTCTTTGCATCAAACCCGTGGGCAGTTGTGGTCAGGCTAAAAGAATATTTCTTTGTGCTGTTTTTTGCGTTTTATTTAGCCTGTGCGTATTTCCCGGACATTAAAAAACCGCTTATGCTGGGTTTGCTTGGGGCTGTTACAGGAAGCTGCTTACTGGGAATCTTCCAGTTTTTAACCGGTCGCGCATTAGGTCTTTGGATACTTGGTGAGAGGAATTTTAATGTTTCAACCCCGCTTATTTCCAAGTTTAATTTTTACGACCGCGTTTTTCTCCGGCCCTATGCTACTTTTTCTCACCCCAATTTACTCTCAGGATTCTTACTGGCAGCACTTCCCCTCCTCTCAGCAGGGCTCAGCAGTTCCCTCCATAGGTTTAAAACTATCCTGGGCTTGCTTATTTCAAGCACAGTTTTTATTACTTTCTCGAGGCCGGGGGTAATTATAGCAGGGGTTTATACTGCGGTTTTTTTTAGAAAGAACTGGAAACTGCTGCTTATTATGACGGTTGTAATTGCCCCGCTTGCTTTTGTGAGATTTTCTTCTATTTTTACTTTTG
>JACPKO010000092.1 GCA_016186985.1 Candidatus Daviesbacteria bacterium | reverse complement strand
CTTTAGCTCCACCCTTTGCAATGAAATATAAAGGTACTGCAGTACCTAAAGCATAAGCAAAAGCAATAAGAACTGTTGTATAAGAAAAGTTGCTCACAGCAGCAAGGGTTGCCACCGCTGCCACAACAGGACCAATACAAGGGGTCCAAACAATCCCTAAACTTACTCCTGTTAAAAACCCTCCCCAAAAACCACTATCCTTGCTTTGTTTAGGCTGGAAATGCCAAAACTTTTCGATAAAAAATTGAGCCTTTTCCCAAATTATAGGAAAAACTAAACTGAGGCCAAAGATTCCCAGTAATCCAACTGCAAAAATCCTAATGGTGTCTGCAGGTATTCCTAAAACCCGGACTATTGTGGCCAGAAGCAGTGAAGCTACTGTAAAACTAATTATAAGTCCGGCAATTATGCCTTTTATCCGTCTGGTATTACCATCTATTCCGCTGGCTAAAATAACAGGCAAAATCGGAAGCACACAAGGAGAAAATACTGTTAGTATTCCGGATATAAAGGCAATTGGTATTAAAAATAGCATCTTAAATCTCCTTTAGCTCATTTAACATTAAGTCAAAATTTCCGCCTATCCATCTTTTTAATTCATTTCCATCTTTATCCAATACCACAAGAGTGTGTTGTTGGGTTACTCCATATTTTGTTTTCATTTCCCGATCATTATCATAATCAACTTTTAAGATAGTGACATCTAAAGGTATATCTCTAAGGCGCATCTTTATTTCTTTATCTAAAGCTGAACAGGTTTGGCACCAAGTTGTTGCTGCAAAAAATAAGACAGTTTTTCCATATTTTTTAGAAAGCACTTGATTACTTTTTGAATAATCCAAATAACTCATCCTATCCATTAGAAGTTCTGGAGAAATGGTAGGGGAAGGGTTTGACTTCACAGTTTTAAAACTATCTTTGAAGAAAAAAAATCCTCCAAAAATTATAACTATAGATAAAGCAATAAAAATATTGAATGGTTTCATTTTAAGTTAGCAAGTAAGGTTTTAATTCCTTCACCGCCACTATTCCATTTAGTTATCTCATTACCAGAGGCATCTACCTGAACCCAAGTATCCTGCATTGTTATCCCATACTTTGATTTAAGTTGTGTTGATGTGTCGTAATCTGTTTTTAGAATCGTCACATCTGAGGGAACTTTGTCAAAATTTTCCATAAAATCTTTTTCCGCAGCCTGGCACATTGGACACCAACCGGCATGGAAAAATACAATGGCTTTTCCATTATTTTCAGTAGCTTTGCTCACTTACTCCCTGAACACCTTGATTATTAAAAGAATTTTGAGTTGATACAAAGTAAACTCCCCCCAAAACAAGTACTGCAACAGCAACTATAATTCCATATATTTGTTTACTATTCATTAATTCACCCCCTTTTTTACTTAAACCGCTCAAAAAAACTCAAAAATTTACTTTTCTTTTTACCATTGCTTAAGGAATAGCAAATTAACTGACCACATCTATGAGCCTCAATTAAACCTAAGTTCCTAAGATCAGATAGAGCATGTGAGATTGCAGATTGAGATATATTTAGGATTTGAGTAATATCTGTGACTGGAATTTCTTCTACTTTGTGTAGTAATAAATATATTTTTAGCTTTGTCGGATCTGATAAATTTTTAACTATCCGGAGTAATTCTTCTTCGTCACCTGAGAAACTAACATTTTTTTGCAATGAAGCTACTTTAGAGTCTGTAATATAATGAGGATGTCCTTCATGTCCTTTAATATATGAACGATTGAGCATATATTTATATAATAATCTTTGTGTCTGCTTCTGTCAATAGTTTAATGTATAGATATATACATCTTGATCCACTTTGACCCTCTTGCCAAAGTTTTACCGAAATATATAATATTTGCTATGGGTAGGCCTCAAGGATCTTCTAATCCGACTTCTGGTAATGGTTTAGCTGCGCAGTCTGATGCAAAAAAAGCGGCGATTGCCGCGGCCATGGCTCAAATCCAAAAACAATACGGTACCGGTTCAATCATGAAGCTTGGGGAAAGAGCGGAGAGAATGACTACCAATGTTATCTCAACAGGCTCTTTGGCGCTTGATTTAGCTTTAGGGGTTGGAGGGTTACCTAAGGGCAGGATTATTGAAATCTTCGGGCCCGAGGCCTCGGGGAAATGTGTAACACCGGATACCTTAGTTTTTAGTGAACTGGGAATTTTGCCAATAGGAAGTTTCGGAGACTTAAATAAGCTAGGTTTCCAGCCATTGGAAAAGAGGGTGTATTCTGAAGGTGGGTTCGCTTCTACGAGCCATTTTTACAATAGCGGTATACAAAAAACAATAAAAGTAAGGACAAATTATGGGTTTAAAATAGAAGGTACTCCAAATCATAGGATTCGTGTTTTAGATAATGAGGGAAATTATATCTTCCGTCGACTCGATCAGCTAAGGATCAATGATCGGATAGCTATCCAAAGGGGGCAGTATAGTTTTGGTCCAGGTGTTGATTTATCAGGTTTTAGTTTCTCTAAACATAAGAACAATAGTAGGGGAAAAGAGTTTCGTTACCCTGAATTTTTGACAGAAGATTTAGCAAAACTCATGGGTTATTTAACTGGAGATGGAACCTGTACAAATACTGGACTTACAAAAAACTCAATTTGTCTAACGGTTGCAGATGAGGAGGTTGCAACAGATTTTACAAAGCTTTGTAAAAGAATATTTAACGAAGAACCAAAAATAACTTTAGATAAACGCAGTAGTAATACACGTGCCCTTCGTATACATAACAGTAAAGCAAGGGCATTTTTAGGGTATGCAGGGTTAGATTATGTTACTGCAGAATATAAACAAATTCCATATTCTATATTACAGTCGCCACAAAAAATTGTAGTAACCTATCTTAGGGCTTTATTTGAAACAGATGGTTGTTTTAGCGGAGGTACGATAGAATATTGTACAAAATCTTCCCAGCTTGCCAGTCAACTCCAATTAGTTTTGCTCAATTTTGGGATTTTATCCAAGTTGAAACTACGGAAGATAAAGAATTATCCCGATATCTATTACTATATATATATTGATGGATACCAGGATCAAAAGACGTTTCTAAAAGAGATAGGGTTTATTTCAGAAAGAAAATCCGGAAAGCTTAGAGAGCATGTAGAAAGAATAAGACAATATCAAAGTAATAAAGATACAATTCCCCATATTAATCACAAGATTAGCCAGCTGATGAAAGATTATAAAATGATTGTTGCCCCTACTACCAGAAAACATTGGGATGTGACTTATGATTATTTAGCAGCAACTCCAAATTATTCTTCTCTGACGTATCCTAGACTTCAGGTAATACTTAGTACTTTTGAAGATGGGGATAAACTTCCAGTTTACCAAGAGTTGAAAAAAATAGCTTTGAGAAATTTATTTTGGGACACTATAATAGAAGTTGAGCAATCTAGATCTCAGGTAGTAGATTTCACTGTCCCTGAAACTGCAGCTTTTTTCGGTAATGGATTCATTAATCACAATACTACAGTCTGTTTGCATTTAATAGCGCAGGCTCAAAAGAAAGGTGGGGTTGCAGCTTTTATTGATGCAGAGCATGCGCTCGACCCGCAAAGAGCCCAAAAAATTGGTATAAATCTAGACGAGCTTTTAATCTCCCAACCGGATACAGGAGAGCAGGCTTTAGAGATTGCTGATGCTTTAATTCGCTCCGGAGGAATTGACGTTTTAGTTATTGATTCGGTCGCGGCTTTAGTCCCCCGCTCCGAGATCGAAGGTGAAATGGGAGATTCCTCGATGGGAGTGCAGGCAAGGCTTATGTCCCAGGCTTTAAGAAAACTCACAGGCGCAATTTCCAATACCAACACGATCGTGGTTTTTACTAACCAGCTCCGCCAAAAAATCGGGGTGATGTTTGGAAATCCGGAAACCACAACCGGCGGACTGGCTCTTAAATTTTATTCATCAGTACGCCTGGATGTCAGAAAAATTGAGAATATAAAACAAGGGGATATGGTTATCGGTTCGCGCCACCGGGTTAAGGTTGTCAAAAATAAAGTCGCCCCTCCTTTTAGGACTGCCGAATTTGATATGGATGATAACGGCATTTCCCATATGGGGGAGCTTCTTGACGTTGGAATTGAGTTGGGGATACTAACTAAGTCAGGTGCTTTTATAAAATGGGGAGAGAATTTATTGGGACAGGGTAGACAGGCAGCGATTACATACCTTAAAGAAAATCTAAAAGAAGCTGAAAAACTGGAAAAAGATATCCGGACTGCCTGGCAAAAAAATAAAGAGGGAAAAGACCCGATGGTGGTGGGTGAGGAAGAATCGGATGTTCCGGCCTTAGAAGAAGCGGTATAATTAATTTGTGTCTTTAAACAAATTAGCCGAACTTATATCTGAAATATTTGGGCCCCACCTATGGATGCCAATACTTTTGGTACTTCTCCTGCTTCGGACAGGATTAAACAGTGAACAATTATCAATTCTTCTCCCAGGCCTTATAATTTTACTTTTAGTAATCCCCTTTACCTATCTTCACCTGGCGCTAAAATTGGGCTGGGTTAGCAAATGGGACTTGCCAGAAAAGAAAGAGCGCCGTCCGATTATAGTTATTTTTATTGCATGTTCAATCGTTTCTTTATTTTTAGTTAAACAGTTTGGTACAAAAATGTTTTTGGATTTGTTTATTTTACTCTTGACAATAGGTTTTCTGGCTTCAGTCATCACGGTTTTTTGGAAAATCAGCATACACATGGTTTTAGATACAACAGGAGTATTAGTTGCCAATTTATTGTTTGACTGGCAACTTTGGCCGCTATTTATTTTAATACCAATAGTTGCTTGGGCGAGGCTTAAGTTAAAAAGGCACACCCTACCCCAGCTTGTCGCTGGAGTATTATTATCTGTAGTAATTTTTTCCACTGGACTTAAATTTTTTAACCTTTAACTTGAGTTTGCTTATGTAATGAAAATTACCTCAGTTGAACCGCAAAAAAAATTCGCCGGCCGGCGGA
>JACPKO010000091.1 GCA_016186985.1 Candidatus Daviesbacteria bacterium | reverse complement strand
CTTTGGCTCATAGCGGATTTAATGCCGTGTATGATTATATAGGCAAACCTGATCTATTCGGCAGGTTTTTTGAGTTTGAAAAATTAAACATCGCAGATAGTTTAGCTTGCTCGGCAGTCATGGAAATGGGCGAGGGAAATGAGCAGACACCCCTGGCGACTATACAGGATTTAAAAAATATTGAGTTTCAAGCGAGGAACCCAACCGGGGAAGAACTGGAAAGCATTAAAATAAGCATGGAGGATGATTTATATTCTCCAATTTTAAAAAACATACCCTGGCAAAAGGGTGATAAATCTCTTTAAATGATATAATTCTGACTTTATGGATGAAATTACGCTGGAAAAATTAGCAAAACTTGTGCGCTACTATATTTTAACTTCTACAACCGAAGCAGGTTCGGGTCACCCGACATCATCGCTTTCGGCCACTGATTTAATGGTGACTTTAATGTTCGGCGGGTTTTTTAAGGCGGATTTAGATAATCCAAAAAATTCTAATAATGACCGTTTAATTTTTTCCAAAGGTCATGCCGCGCCTTTATTGTATTCACTGTACGGAGCGGCAGGGAAAGTTTCAGAAAAAGAGTTAAAAACCCTTAGAAAATCGGGAAGTAAATTGGAAGGACATCCGACAATGGAATTTAAATACACGGAAGTTCCGACAGGAAGTTTAGGGCAGGGATTATCCGTTGGAGTCGGCATGGCTTTAAATGCAAGAATTGATAAACTTTCGTATAGCACATATGTATTGCTGGGCGATAGTGAAATGTCTGAGGGTAGTGTTTGGGAAGCTATGGCATCAGCTGCATATTACAAATTAAATAACCTTGTTGCAATTTTAGATGTTAACCGGTTAGGACAAAGAGGAGAGACAATGTATGGTCATAACCTTGATGTATATAAAAACAGGGCCGAAGCATTCGGCTGGAAAACCTGGGTAATTAACGGGCACGATATCCCTGAAATTTTAAGAACATTTGAGGAAATAGAAAAAGATAAGTCTGAGCAGCCGAAAATAATTATAGCTAAAACAATTAAGGGCAAGGGAGTTTCGTTTTTGGAAGACAAAGAGGGGTGGCATGGAAAAGCATTAGAGCCGGAGGAGTTGGATAAAGCATTGATTGAACTTGGAACGGTGGAGAAATTAATTGGGAAGGTGAAAAAACCAACTCAAAACTCAAAACTCAAAACTCAAAACTACAATTCAAAACTCAAAACTGAGTACAAACTTGGTGAAATGGTTGCGACAAGAAAAGCATATGGAAACGCGCTTGTTAAGCTGGTGAAAACAAACGCAGAGGTAGTGGTTTTGGATGCCGAGGTAAGCAATTCGACAATGGCAGAACTTGTTAAAAAGGAATTTCCTGAAAAATTTTTTGAAATGTATATAGCCGAACAAAACATGGTTGGTGTGTCTCTTGGATTTTCAAGGAGAGGGAAAATTCCTTTTGCATCAACCTTTGCAGCCTTTTTTACCAGGGCTTTTGACCAGATAAGAATGAGTCAATATTCGGATTCTAATATAAAGTTCGCGGGCTCACACGCCGGTGTTTCAATCGGAGAAGACGGACCCTCGCAAATGGCGCTGGAAGATATTGCATTGTTTCGCTCTATTTTGGATTGTGCTGTACTTTATCCATCAGACGCAGTATCCGCTGAAAAACTTACAGCACTAGCAGCAGATCAATTTGGGAATGTTTATATAAGGACCACAAGAGCTGAGACTCCCATAATTTATGATAATGACGAAAAATTCACTATCGGCGGATCAAAAATATTGAGACAAAATCATAACGATCGCGTAACAATCATCTCAGCGGGGATCACCTTGCATGAAGCTTTAAAAGCATATGAGGAACTGCAAAAAGAAAAAATAAATGTCCGGGTTGTGGATTTATATTCAGTCAGGCCAATTGATCTGGAAATGCTTAAAATTTGTTCAAAAGAAACCGGAGGTTTTATAATTGTTGAAGATCACCATCACGAGGGCGGGATTGGAGAAGCAATACTTCATGCATTGCAGAATTTGTTAAACATCCAGGTTCCCGTAAAAATTCTCTCGGTTAAAAAAATACCAAAAAGTAGTAAACCTTCTGAATTATTAAGATATGAGGATATTGATGCAAAAGCTATAATTAAGGAAGTTAAAAAAATAAAATGAAACCAGCTAATTTAAAAACAACACACCCTTCTTTCAGAAGTAAAATATTTCTTGATGGGGGGGATCCCGAAGAAACGAAAAAACTAATTGAGACGTTAGGGTTTTTAGATGGGCAAACTACAAACCCGACTTTAATTTCCAAAAATCCGGAAGCGGCTAAGCGGTTGGCGGAGGGTCAAAAATTCTCAAAAGAGGAAATTTTTGATTTTTACAAAGAGGTGGTAAAGGAAATTTCCGGCCTTATTCCCGGGGGGTCGGTTTCGGTTGAGGTATACGCGGATGCAAATACTACGGCTGAGGAAATGTTCACTCAAGGCAAGGATATGTATACCTGGATTCCCAATGCTCATGTTAAGTATCCAACTACCAAAGTCGGGCTGGAGGCTGCAGAAAAATCAATAAAAGAGGGAATGAAGGTTAACATGACACTCGTTTTTTCTCAGGCTCAGGCTGCTGCAGTTTACTCTGCTACAAAAGGTGCTCTCAGAGGGCAGGTTTTTGTATCTCCGTTCGTCGGCCGGCTTGATGATAGAGGAGAGAACGGAATGGATTTAGTTAAAAACATTCTAAAGATGTATGAATCAAGTGATGGTCATGTTGAAGTTTTAACTGCCTCCCTTAGAAACATGGAACATTTACTCTATGGGTTGTCTCTAGGCTCAGATATAATTACTGCTCCTTTTAAGCTTTTGGATGAGTGGGTGAAAAAGAAAATGCCGATCCCGGAATTGAATTCTTATTCATATAACAGTGCAAATCTAAGGCCGATTGAATATAAGGTTTTAGATTTAAACGGGAGCTGGGATGAGTTTGATGTAAATCACGCATTAACCGATTCAGGAATTGAAAAATTCTCCACTGATTGGAACGGCTTAATCCAGCGAATTTAAGGTAAAAGGCTTTAGGTTTGATACATTGACAATTATTATAAAAAACATTATATTTAAGTTAATTCTTACAAAAATTAAGTTAAATTAATGAAAAAGAATGCTAATTCATCTGAGACTCCTCCTTTAAAAAACTTTTTGGAAATTCCTTATGACTTACTTGAAGAATTGAACCTGTCTGCAAAATCCAAGGCTGAAACTGCAACTGCCAAATCATTAGAAGCAGAATATGTGGCCTTTTTAAAAAAAGAAAAAAGAATTAAAGCTATTACAGTTTGCTTTACCGATCTTGAAGGCCGGCTGCACATGTTAGATTATGACAAAAAGTTTTTGCTTGATTCACTTTTCAATTTAACATTTGACGGCTCTTCAATCAGGGGGTTTTCCCCTCAGCACGAGTCTGATTTAAGACTGGAAATCGACTGGTCAAGTATCCGCTATTTGCCCTCGGATGTTTTCGGCCCGGGTAAAGTCATTTTTTTTGCTTCTGTTTTGGATCGTGAAAGAAAACCATATCCAGCCGATTATAGAGGACAGCTCAAAATTCTTTCAGACGAAATTAAAAGAAAACTTGGACTTACAGCTTTTGCTTCAGCAGAAATTGAAGGATTTTTAGTTGACGGGATTTATGCCGAGCAAAACTACAAGTTAAACTCAGGGTTTAAATTAATTTCTTCCGGTGGTTATTACCACTCATTGCCTTTGGATAAATTGCGACAATTTATTGATAAGTCAGCCGAAGCCCAAAGGGCAATGGGTTTTCGCAACGAAAAGGATCATCCTGAGGTAGCGCCGAGCCAGTTTGAAATGAACTTTTCATACTCAGAAGTTGTGAGAGCTGCAGATAATATCCAGCTTTATAAACTGGTTTGCCGGCAGGTTGCCCGAAATATGGAAATGACCGCAACATTTTTACCCAAACCAATTATTGGAATTAATGGATCCGGGATGCATACAAATTTTTCTTTAGGAAAATCTGGTAAGAATATTTTTTATGATCCAAAAGGCACTGATGGACTTTCAAAAATCGCTTGGGATTTTATTTTAAGACTTTTAAACCACGCAACTGAAACTTGCCTTGTTTTCAATTCCTCAGTTAATTCATACAGAAGACTCGATCCGCATTTTGAGGCGCCAAACCAAATTAAAGTTTCACCGATAGACAGGGGGTCTATGATCAGGATTCCTGTCGGAAATGAAAAAACTTCCAGAATTGAAATTCGCTCTGTAGCACCGGATGCAAACCCCTATCTGGTTTTATATACAATCATCAAAACCGGTTTGGAGGGAAATAAACTCAAAAAGGATGAAGAAAAAAGGGAAAGGGCTAGATTTTTGCCCGATAACATCAATGATGCAATTAAGTTATTTAAATCAAGCGATTTTATCACTGCCGTTTTAGGTGAGGAAAATAAAGATAAGTTTGCAAACTACAAACAGGCTGTAGCTGACAAAAGCCCTAAGGCCCTGGGGACTTTTGTTAAAGGCTCTGAAATTATTTATCACCACGAGATTACAAATCAGGTACTTTGGAATGAATTCTAAAAAAATAGGTCAAAGGGTAAAACTCAAAGGTCAAAAGTACAAGTTAAAATAATACGCCCCTCCTTCGGAGGCCAAAACTAAAAAAACTTTTGAGATTTAAGTTGTAGTTTTTACTTTTACATTTTGACTTTTGAGTTAATCTTAATATGTCCTTATTCAAACCTAACTTATTAATTTACTCTTTAGGATTATTTCTTCTTGGTAGCTTAATTGGTTTAATTTCAGTTTCTTTTGCAGGAGCTTCTTCCGGTAAATTTGATCCAGGTGTTATTAATTCTGGCGATACCGCTTGGATGCTTGTTTCATCAGCACTGGTTATGTTGATGGTTCCGGCTGTTGGATTTTTCTATGCAGGAATGGTTCGTAGTAAAAACGTGATTTCGGTATTAAAACATTCTATGGTGATTCTTTCACTCGTTACCCTGCAGTGGATTATTGTGGGATATTCGTTAGTGTTTGGCAAAGACATTAACGGTCTTATTGGAGACTTAAGTTATTTTGGACTCGCAGGAGTAGGGTTTGCCCCGAATGCGGATTATGCTCCGACTATTCCTCATTTGGTATTTATGGTTTTCCAGGGAATGTTTGCAATTGTCACCCCGGCGCTAATTATCGGTGCATTCGTGGAAAGAATCAGGTTTAAAACTCTGGTGATTTTTACTCTGGCCTGGGCAACACTGGTTTATGATCCAATCGCCCATTGGGTATGGGGAGTTGGAGGCTTTTTGCGTAATCAAGGTGCACTGGATTTTGCCGGCGGAACTGTAGTCCACATCTCAGCCGGGTTTTCAGCAATTGCTGCAGCATGGTTAGTAGGAAAAAGAGAGGATGCAAAGACTGTCCAACCTGCCACTTCGGCCAACAACGTACCATTCGTAATTTTAGGTGCAGCATTATTATGGTTTGGCTGGTTTGGTTTCAACGCCGGAAGCGCATTATCTGCAGGGGCCCTGGCTGCTAGTGCATTTGTGGTTACTAATATTGCCGCGGCCGCGGCAGCGCTAACCTGGATGACTTTATCCTGGTCCCAAAACAAAAAGCCTTCAGCCATGGGGACAGTCACTGGTGCAGTTTGCGGACTTGTCGCAATAACTCCGGCTAGCGGATTTGTGGGTCCGATCGCCTCAATCGCTATTGGTGTTATTTCCGGGGTTATTACTTATTTGGCGCTGTATTTTCGAAGCAAAAAAATTAATGTCGATGATACTTTGGACGTCTGGGCAGCGCATGGCATTGGGGGTTTAACCGGTGCAATTTTAACCGGCGTGTTCGCAGAAAAAGCCATTAATGAGTTTGGAAACAATGGTTTGCTTTTTGGAAACCCTGGTCAGTTAGGGATTCAAATAAGCGCGGTAATAATTACTGCCATGTATGCTTTTTTTGGAACACTTGTGCTACTTAAAATAATTAATCATCTTAGCGAACTAAGAGTAAGCAAGAATGAGGAAAAACTGGGATTGGATATGGCAGTACACGGTGAAGCAGGTTACCGGTTGTAATTTAGTGTATCTTTAAAAAGTATCCAACAACTAAACCAATGGTTGTGGCAATACCTCCAATAATAAAAAGCTCAAAAGCATTTCTTAAAGGTTTTTCTTTGATTATTAACCCTTTGACATAACCCACAGTAAACAATCCAATAAATGCCAAGATGACGCTTATTATCGCTGATTGTGGAGGTCCGACTAAGATTACAGGTATGACAGGTATCATGCCAGCCCCTAAGTACGAGACAAACATAATAAGCGCGCCCACGATTAAATTGTCATTGTGCCTTCCGGTCCTGTCCATTTGGTGAACAGCTTTTTCTGAAGAATATTGTCCGGCCGCCATTGATGTTGCCTCAACTGTAACTGCCACAATACTGGCAAGCAGTACAATAGATTTATCAGAGACTCCGGCACTAATCCCGACAACAACCCCGGTTGTCGATACCAGTCCGTCCTGGAGCCCAAAAAAGGCGCTCCTTATGTAGTCTTCATGCAGATTAATCTTCATCTTTAGATAAGGCCCGTCTTCATATTTTTAGAATAAACCCAACAACAATTCCAATTACCGTCGCTATACCTCCAATTGTCAGCATCTCAACCGCACTCCGGATTCTATTTACATTAACGATTTTACCTTTAATAAACCCCAGCACAAACAGACCGATAAATGCAGCAGTAATAGAACCGATTATACCCTGCAAGGCAGGAAGAAGGATGATCGGTAAAACAGGAATGAGCCCTCCCAAAATATAGGAGGTAAACATGACAGTTGCGGAAATTAAGGTATTGTCTTTGCCAAGCTTTCTATCAAGTTCATGTACGGCTTCGTCAGAAAGGAATTCACCGGCCCCCATTGAAACCGCTTCCACCGCAATAGTTACAAAAGCCGCGAGTAATATAAATTTCAAATTAGAGGTTCCAATAGAAATTCCGACAACCATACCAGTGGTTGAGACCAATGCGTCTTCAAACCCAAACAGCGAACTTCTTAAATACTCATCCTGGATTTTTCTCACATCCAAATTATATTCTAATTCGAGTATTGAATCGAGAAGCATTTTGCGCTAAGTTGTTTGGTAACAAAGGAGGTGATTTTGTGAATAAAAATTTGATTATCGGAATTTTTATTGCATTAGTGATAGCAGGAGGCGGCTGGTTATTTTTTAAAGGTCAGTCAGTATCAACCCAGCCTGCTAATGAAACAATTGCTCCAATAACGGAGGTACCAGCTTCCGGAAATGTTGAGGAATCAACTGATTCTTCAATGACAAAGCAAGTAAAGGAATTTAGCGTGACTGGTTCAAGTTTTAAATTTGAGCCGGCTGAAGTTAAAGTTAATAAAGGTGATACTGTAAAAATTACTTTTGTCAATGCAGGGGGTTTTCATGATTTTAACATAGAAGGATACGACGTAAAAACAAAACAGGGGAACGGACCAAGCGAGGAAACAGTAACCTTTGTTGCCTCAAAAGCTGGAGAATTTCCATTTTATTGTTCGGTAGGACAGCACAGGTCTAAAGGAATGGAAGGCAAGTTAATTGTCCAGTGACAACGTGATTGTTGAGTAAGCAGTTTTTAGTTCATAAAGGCCTCTTCAATTGAAGAGGCCTTTATGGTATTAAACTAAAGTGTCTAAATTGCTAAAAATTTTTCTAATCTTTTTCTTTTGCCTGATCTTTTTTTCCTTTAGATTGTTGGATGTTCCGAGAGGTATAACCATTGACGAAGCAGCGTTTGGCTACAATGCGTCCTTAATTGCAGAAACTTTACGGGATGAAAATGGGAGATTTTTACCAGTTTTTGTTTTGTCCCTGCAAGGCAGAGACTGGCGACAGCCTGTTGCCCAATATATGCAGGTGGCTATGTTTAAAATATTCGGCAGGTCGCTATTTAACTTAAAATTTGTCAGTGTTTTAGCGGCCTCCTTTTCAGGACTTTTAATATTTCTTTTAGGACTGAAAATCCTGGGTAAAAAATTCGGGTTTTTGGCGCTCGCGATTTTTTTAACCACACCGGTTGTGGTGATTCACTCCCATCTGGCCTTAGACAACATCTCCCCGCTCCCGTTTATTTTACTTTGGCTATTTGGGCTCAGGAGTTTTAATGATAAAAAAAATTACAGATATATATTACTCGCAGGGGTTAGTTTAGGGATTAGTTTTTATGCCCATAAAAGTATGCGCTCGGCGGTACCTGTATGGACTATATTAACTGTCTTATATCTGTTTTTCGCCCATGTTAAAAACTTGAAGCCGTTTTCACTGCGCAAATATAAGCCCTTAATTCTTTTTTTGGCTTCGATTGCTCCTTTTTATATAATCTCCCCGCTTTTAAATTATAAATATGCAGGGGCTGTTTATGGTTTCGATGCGATTGGTTTCTCCTCAATTTATAGTTTTTTTAATTTTTATCTTTCAAATTTTGATTTGTCATTTTTATTCGTCAAAGGCGATACGATTTTGCACCACTCAACCGGAATCCACGGCATGTTTTTGCTTGCCGCATTACCGCTTTTGGTTTATGGAATTTATCTGGCATTTAAAGAAAAAAACCCGTTCTTTATTTTTTTAGTGAGTTGTTTTTTTGCAGGGCCTTTATTGTTAGGGCTCACCGGTTCAATTCACAGAGCGAGCAGGATAATTTTCCTGGTCCCGTTTTTTTGCCTGATTTCAGCTTATGGAGGTTTAAGACTATTGCAATTTAAGGAGCGTTTACTCAAAAATGCCTTATTAGTTTTTAGCTTTATCTTTATTTTAAACTTTTTTGATTTTATAAATTACTACTGGTTTAAATACCCCCAGGATACGTACCATATTTTTTATTCCCCGGTGGGAATTGATGCCTATAAAAAACTTGACAAAATCTCAAAAAAAGAAAATTTGACCCCTCTGATATCAGCAGATTTATTGAAAACAGCAGAAGATAGCGGAACTGTAGAAGATTTTGCACGGTCTCTATATTTTGTCAAACCAAACGCATTTACGAAAGAACAGTCAAGCTTGCCTCAAAAGTCAGTTTTACTGACCAGGGATAAATTTTTTAAAGAGGGTAAAAAAACAGACAGCGGAGTAGAAAACTATTTTTTATATAATAGTGACTAAAAGTTTCCGTTTGACAATTGACAAGGTTACAACAGTTGTGAGTAAAATTAGAAAAGGGAGGTGATGAGATTGAAAAGATTTGAAACTATAGCCGGATGGTTGTTGGTTTTAGGTGGTGTGACAATGGGTTTGCAGGGACTTATGAACTTTGATTTGCTGGGTACCCTTTTAGGATCGGGTTCAACTATTGAAAATGTAGTTGAAATTGCTGTTGGTGTCGCAGCTGTTATGATGGCTTATAAGATGGTTGGGATGAAGAAGTGAGTAAAAGCTTAATGGAATTATTTAAATCCGGGCTTAATTGCCCGGATTTTTTTATTCTCGAACCAGAATACCTTGCAAGCTTTGCGGAGGATAAATGGTTCGCAGAAGAACTTGCCCGAAGGGATACTCCGCAGTAAACTGCGGAGTAGTTCAGTTAAACTGTGAATAGGCGCGTGATAGGATGAAGCATGTTTAAAAGTTGGCTCATATTTTTAATTCCAGTTGCAGCTTTGTTATTTGGAGCATTTATTGTTTTAAATAGCAGAGGAGTAATTGAGAAAAATACTTTCTTTGCTTTAGAAACCTTTTCTTCCCCAAGTCCCAGCCCGTTTTTGTTTGAGGAATTGACCATACCTTTTTTAAGGTCCAGGAAATACAAAAGTACCTTAGGACAGCTTCAGAAATATTCGGAGAACGGAAATTACACCTCTTATCTGACCAGTTATAATTCTGATGGGTTTAAAATTAACGGACTTTTAACAGAGCCTAAAGGCCAAAGACCTGCTGAAGGCTGGCCGGCCATTGTATTTATTCATGGATACATACCTCCCGTCCAGTATCAGACAACACGGAGATATACAGCATATGTGGATTTTCTTGCAGGAAACGGGTTTGCGTTTTTAAAATTGATCTAAGGGGGAACGGGGATTCGGAAGGTGAACCGGGCGGGGCATATTACTCATCAGATTATGTTATAGATGCACTTAATGCTTACTCTGCACTTGAAAGCGCTGGCTTTATAGATAAAAACAAAATTGGCCTTTGGGGCCATTCTATGGCGGGGAATGTTGTAATGCGTGCATTTGCAGTAAAACCTGCAATTCCCGCTGTTGTTATTTGGGCAGGTGCAGGATATACATATAAAGACCTGGCTGATTTCAGGTTAAGGGACGCAAGCTATATGCCCCAACCCTCAGACTCCGAAAGACAAAAGAAAAGGCAGAAGCTTAGGGAGGTTTACGGTGAGCCAAAGGACGGAAACCCTTTCTGGGATTCAATTGCGCCATCAAGTTATTTAAAGGATTTAAAAGGGGCAATTCAGCTAAACCACTCTGTGGATGATAATGTTGTATCGGTCGAGTACAGCAGAAATTTAAACAAACTCTTGGATGAAACATCAGTCCCGCACGAGCTGCATGAATACCAGGGCGGGGGACATAATATAAATGATCCTTATTTTACTGATGCTATGAAAAACACTGTAGATTTTTTTAATACCTATTTAAAAAAATAATTCCGCTCGTTGATTTTTTCTCCGCAAGTATTTAAATTCTAACAACATTGAGAATAGAGATACCCGCTTTAACCGGAATAAGGGCAATAGCAGCCTACATGGTTTTTATCCACCATTATTTCGGGACAAATTGTACTGGAAAATTTTGGTGTCCTGTTGTACTTGAAATGCACACCGGTGTTTCAATATTCTTCGTGTTAAGCGGGTTTTTAATAACTTATAAATACTACCAGTCCAGCAGTTTAAACTTTAACTGGCTAAAAAATTATTATGTGTCAAGGTTTGCCCGGATTTATCCTTTATTTTTTCTTGTAACTGTTTTAACCCTGATATTTTTAAAAAGCCCGGCATTTGAATGGTTTTTAACATTAACTTTTCTTAAGGGTTTTTTTGACAGTTACAAATTTATAATTATATCCCAAACCTGGACGCTTACGGTCGAAGTGGTTTTTTACTTTTTAGCCCCGTATATATTTGTTTTGGCTAAAAAGAGAACAAACCTGGCGCTTCAATTTGTCCTATTTTTTTTAGTCGGGATATTAATTGCGGGTGGGGGCCAGGTTGAAAATTTTAGAGCATTTACAAGCGGCCATATTTTTTTATTCATATACACTTTTTTGGGCAGAAGCTTTGAATTTTTTGTAGGAATCTTTTTAGCTTTGAAGGTTGCAAAGAAAAAAAATCCCACCCCGGGGGTGGGATACGGGGTGGGATATTTACCGAGGGCGGGATATTTAATGGGTAAGAAGTTTACCTTACTGGGGTTAAGCGGAGTGATTTTTACAATTATCCTAATAAGCAGTTTTCAATCTGGAGATTACCGCTATGGAATTTTTAGTCCCGAAGGATTATTACTTCACAATTTTGCACTTCCAGTCGCTATATCTATCTTTTTCTGGGGGTTAATTACTGAAAAAACAAACCTCTCATTTTTTTTGTCGGGTCCGTTAATGCAGCTTCTTGGTAAAAGTTCATATGCTTTTTACCTAATACATTTAGGAGTTATTGCACAAATGCTGCCGTCATTTTCTAGATTTAACATGTTTGCTTTTTTTATCTCCTTAAATATTTTAGCTATTTTTCTGTATTATTTTATTGAAAAACCAGCAAACTTATGGTTTAAGAAAAATTTAGCAGGTTAACTACTTCTTCATCAGAAACTTCAGAAAAATTTTGATAATACATTCCAATTGCGCCAAACGGTCTTTTTGGAACTTCAACAGTTATAACCTCAACCTGTTCTTTCTTTTCCAGATCCCTGATTATATCTAAAGGGGCGAGAGGTACAGCAACAACAATTTTTTTGGGTCTATAAAGATATTTTAATGATTGAATTGCAGCTTTTAAGGTAAGGCCGGTGGCGATTCCGTCGTCAACTAAAATGGCAATTTTGCCCAGGCAGGATATCGGCTTTCTTCCTCCCAGATAAACCTCCCGCCTTCTTTTTGCTTCAGCCTTCTCTTTTTCAACAGCTTCTAAAAACCAGGATGTATGTGTCAAATTTTCAAAGTCCGGATCTATTATCAAATGCCCATCTTCGGAAAGGGCGGCGATTGCCAGTTCCGGCTGATTTGGATGACCAATTTTTCTGGTAATAATTAAATCAAGCGGAGCACCTAAGGCTTTTGCGATCTCTGCACCAATAACTACGCCTCCCCTTGGCAGGGCATAGATTACGGACCCTTTACCCTTAAACTGCCCAAGAAGTCCGGCAAGTCTTTTTCCTGCATCAACCCGGTCTTTAAAATACATACTGGTAATCAATTATAATCTACATTAAGTTTTTTATGCCGGCAGGCCAAGGTAAATTTCTCCTCTGCTCTAAGCATCTGACAGCATAGTCGGATAAAGATTGGTATAATTTTATTGTGAAATTACTATTTAGTTTAACTCTGCTTCTGCTTTTATTTTTAATGCCTAAATCCATTTTTGCCCGGGAAAAAATTAATTCATTCGATGTAAGTATTATTGCCCATAAAAATGGAACAATGACGATAGAGGAGGGTATTAATTATGATTTCGGAGAAGGTTCGCGCCATGGAATTTTCCGGACGATCCCTTTGGTTTCCAGAGTGGGGGATTTATACCGGGTGATTGAAGTGGAATTCCTGGATGTTGTGCGGGATGGTACCGGTGAAAAATACGAGGTTAATAAGCAACCCAAGGAAACTGAAGTTAAAATTGGTAACCCTGACAAAACCATAACAGGGGTGCATAACTATATTATTAGATATAGTGTTAAAAACGCTATAGGCAGTAATTATGAGGACCACGATGAGATTTATTGGAATGTCACCGGTAACACTTGGGATATCCCGATAGAAAAGGCTTCGGTTAATTTGATGACTGATTTTGATGTCAGCACAAATAAAATTGTCTGTTACAGCAGGCCGGGAAATTTTAACGCCCAATTTTGCACTTTTCCTGGTGAGCCCCCGTTTAATCCCGTTACAACAACAGAGGTTTTACAGCCCGGGGACGGGTTAACAATTGTTGCCGGATTTCCGGTCAACACTTTTCCGAAATCAATTTTACAAAAAACTGAACCGGTCTTTGACCCGGATTTTTTAACTTTACTTAAAATTTATTCTCCTTTCTTTTTGGGGTTAAACTTTTTACTCGCCCCTTACCTGCTTTTTTGGTATTTCAGAAATAAGTCAAAGGTCAGGTTTGGTTCTCCTTCCGTTAATTTTGATATTCCAAAAAATGTCACTCCTGCTGAAGCAGGGGTGATAGATACTTTTAAGCTTGAAAAAAATGAAGTAATAGCCTCGATTTTTGATCTGGCAATTAAGAAATTTATTAAGATCGAAGAAGTCAAAAAAGTTAAGACATTAATGCCTGATGAGATTGATTATGAAATTGTTAAATTAAAGGGTTTTGAAAACGCCGATGAATTTGAAAAAATATTGGGTGAAAGATTATTCAAAGACGGAGACAGAGTATCGCTTAAAAAAATAAGCAAAGATTTTTACTTAACCTTTAATTTATTGGAGGACGCAGTTTTCTATTCTCTTAAAGTTAAAAACCTGTATAAGAAAAATCCTAAAAACCAAATGGGCGGATTGTTAATTTTAGGAATTATTTCTTTAGTTGCGGGAAGCGTACTATTGGGTCCTGTTCTGATTTTTCTTTCAAGAAAATTAAACGGGAGGACATCCTTGGGAAATAAAACCGACTGGGAAATTGACGGGTTAAAAATTTTCTTAAAAGCTGTAAACAGGTATCATAAATTCCAGTCCAAAAATCTAATAACTGTTGAAAAATATATCCCTTACGCGATTGCTTTAGGGTTTCAGGATGAATTTATGGATGCCCTTAAAATTATTATTCCGGAGTATAAACCAACATGGTATTCCGGTTCCCACGGATTCTACTATAGTTACCCGGTGATGTATTCAAGTTTTGGCAGCAGCGTTACGACTTCAGCTCCATCTTCTTCATCCGGTTTTTCGGGAGGTTCCTCAGGCGGAGGGGGAGGTGGAGGCGGGGGAGGAAGTTGGTAAGGGGATAAAACCCTTGACAGGGATCTCTTGTGGAGTTAGGCTGGTAATAATGCCTGCCTCAAAAATTGATTCAAAAGGTTTTGCACACATACTTTTTATACTCGCAGGGTTAATTCTTTTCGGATTCGCATCAACTTCTGTTATTAAAACCACCCGGGAATTCCCGCAATTTAATAGTTCCTCTGTACTGGGGGAAGATGAAGAAGTTAAGGAGGAAGAAAAAAAAGCAAAAGAGGAGATTAAGAAAGAGGAAAAAAGATTAAATGAAGATGAAAAAAAGGTGGAGGAAGTAAAAAAAGAGGAAGAGAAAAAAACCGGCGGGGAAAAGAAAAACCAGGAAAGGGTTATAAAAATTCAAAAAAAACAGGAATCTGAATTTAAGTTAAAACAAGACCGTGAATTTAAAGTTAAAACATCATCCGAAAGCGGAAAAAGCGAAACAGAAATAGAATCTGAGGAGGGAAAATTTAAATCCAAGATTGAAGATGACGGCCGAATAAAAGTTGAGATAGAGAGAGGCAAGTTCAAAGTAAAATTTGAAAACGGCACTCTAAAAATCGAAAGGGAACGCGAGGGTACTGGTGAAGCAGAGTTTGAAAGGGACGAACTGCATGAGGAAGAGATTGAGGATATAGAAGATGAAATAGAAGATAAGTTATTGGAAGAGGGAATAGAAATAGCTACTT
The DNA here is from genome assembly GCA_016186985.1 of Candidatus Daviesbacteria bacterium. Classification (GTDB taxonomy): domain Bacteria; phylum Patescibacteriota; class Microgenomatia; order Daviesbacterales; family UBA10151; genus JACPKO01. The sequence goes on along the minus strand of JACPKO010000091.1, from coordinate 4,948 downwards.
CAAGCGGGGGAGTAGTCATTAAGAAAAATAATAAAAAGGCAAGAACACAGTTCCCGCTGTCCATTAATCCTGAAACAAACGAACTTGTTGTAACAACGCCGTCAGGACAAAAAACAGTCGCTGTACTTCCTGATCAGGCAATAGAAAATATGCTGTCAAATAGTGTTTTAAGTGATATCGGTCAGGAAGATGGAGAGGATAGTGTGGAGATAGAGACCAGAAACGACGAGCTGGTTTATAAGATAAAAGGAGAGAAAAGCCATAAATTCTTAGGGTTTATTCCTTTAAAGACTGCTATCACCGCCTTTGTTTCCGCTCAAACCGGGCAATTAACAGCCGAGGAGCAGTCGTTATTTTCAAGGTTCATTGATCAGATATCGTTTTAAGTCCGGGAGAAATTTTTAAGACTCGTATTAACTTCATTTATAATTGCAACTCTATTAAAAATGAGCTAAATGTTATATATTTCTCACTATGAAAGCAGCGCAGATTAATCAATATGGGGGTAGCGAAGTTATTGAAATTAATAACAATGCTCCAAAGCCCGGGTTAAAAAATGGCCAGGTTTTAGTGGAAGTTTTTGCTTCGAGCCTTAACCCGATTGACTATAAAATCCGGTTAGGTTTCTTAAAGAACGCAATTAAGTCTTTCCCGGTTACTCTAGGGACTGATTTTGCAGGAATTGTTGTTGAGGTTTTTGACGGCGTCACTGAGTTTAAAATCGGAGATGAAGTTTACGGTAATGCGATCGTGTTAGGTGGTGGGTCGGGGACACTCGCAGAATTTAGTGCAGCTAAAGTTGGCAGTATGGCTTTAAAGCCCTCATTCCTTGATTTTATCCAGTCTGCTGCCTTGCCTTTAGCCGGAGCCAGTGCCCTTCAGGCGATAGAGGATCATATAAAACTAAAAAACAATCAAAAGATTTTAATACAAGGTGGAGGAGGAGGTATTGGTTCCTTGGCTATACAACTTGCAAAAATGCATGGAGCGATAGTTGTCGCAACAACCAGCAGTCAGACTTTAGAATTTGTTAAAAGTTTAGGTGCAGATGAAGTTATTGATTATACATCTCAAAATTTTGAGAATTTGGTCAAAAATGTGGATGCGGTTTTCGACACAGTAGGCGGAGAAACTGCTGAAAAATCCCTAAAAGTTTTGAAAAAGGGCGGAATTATTGTTTCTATGGCTGCCCAATTTGATCCGGAACAAGTAGCAAAATATGGGGTTAGCGCTATTTTGACTACCTGGAAAAAGAACATCCAAAAGGCAAGGTAGTTGTAAAAATTAAAAGAGAAATTAATGCAGGAAAATAAGACTCCACGGATTCCGCTCCGCTTCACCCGTGGTATCTCTTCTTTTACCTCGCTACGCTCGGATGGCTTCGCCAACAAGCTTTATCCCCGGGTTACACCCGCGGTTTTACGCTTGAAAGAATAAGGTAAAAGATACTAAACCCTGTGCCTCCTAAAAAAATGGTTTGATATAATTTTTTGATGAATTTAGAAGAAGTAGAGGAAGTTGTTGAAGAAGCGATTAAGGATTTACCCGAGGAGTTTATATCAAAACTGGATAATGTCGGGTTTGTTGTTGAAGACTGGCCAAGCAAAGAAGAATTTGAGAGCATCAAAGCACACCCAGGCTCGTTATTATTCGGTTTATACCGGGGAATCCCTAAAACCAAGAGGCTTTCCAGCTACTCCGCTCTCCCTGACAAGATAATTATTTATGCAGGTCCTATTTTAATGATTTCAAAAGATTTAGAAGATGCAAAAGAAAGAATCAAAAAAACAGTGCTCCACGAAATAGGTCATCATTTTGGAATGAGTGATGAACAACTACGAAACCGTGGAGCCTAGACTCAAAAGATATAAAACTCCCACCCCCGGGGTGGGATACGGTGTGGAATATTACGTAGAGTGAAACTTTTATCATTCAAGATCAATAAGTAGATGAGTGATTTGTTTTAACCTTAAAGCATAATCTTCATAATCATGAATAAAATTCCCGTAACTATTTTTTTGAAAAAATTGCAGGATAGGTTGTTTTGTGCAAATTTCACTTGAGCTCGGATTTGAATACTCCAAAAAAGAAGAATAAGGATAAAAGTTTAAATTTTTGGTTATTTCTGAAACATATGGGTTTAAGTGAATATAGCGTGAGACATGTATCAATTGTTCATCAGATTCAACTAATACAGCTTTGAACTCACCCTGAAATAAAGGTCCGGTTCGGTTATGGCGGGTGTTAAAATATTTGGTATAACTATTTGAAAGCTTACCCATGAATTCCCGGATCCCACCTTCTGTTGCCTGCTGAATTAACAAATGAAAATGATTTGGCATTAAGCAATAACAAACAAGGTTAACGATTTTAGAATTATTCCGGAAATCCTTTAATTTAAACCTATTTTGATTGGAGAATTTAGGTTTTGGTCCACTATATTGATAGTAAATTAAAGTTTGTATAAATCTTTGATAGTCGCTGCCAATACCGTAAATATCTTGTTTATTAACTCCGCGGTTAAACAGGTGATAAAATGCGAAGTTCTCGAATCCGGGGATTCTGTAAGGCATATTTTAAATATAACAAACTTTTATGTAAACTCCCACCCCGGGGGTGGGAGTTTCGGGGGTGGGAGTTTTGCATGAAAAACTACGCCAGGAGAGAGAAAAATAGACAAAATACAATCTTTTGACAGGCTCGTGTTATAATTCCTCACTGTATGAAAGAAAAACATCTATCAGGGTTTTGGGATTCACAAGAAATAGCCGATCATCTTGGAGCAGAGTTAAATAGTAAAAATATAGTGTTTGAAGGGAAGCTTGAGCACGTTAACAGAATTAAACTTCCGGGAACAGATGATACAACATTAGATCTGGGAACTGGAACCGGAGAAGTAAGATTGCTGAACAAAAAGAATGGTGTAAGAATTGAACTTTGGGGTCTTGATGCAACCCTTACGGAGGATGGAATTTCTTTTACCTCAAGGGATGAAAATCCAACTACACTAGTAATCGGAAGAAATGGCCGGATAGACTTAGCCATACCTCCAGAAACTCCAGCTTAACTCTCTAATTTAGGTGTTTACTCAGATTGGAAAATAAGGTAATGTAGATAGTCATGAGTGATGAACTTTGTCCAAAGTGCGGCTCTCCTCTGGCAGATATAACAGAAACCCCAACAGGTAAAAAACTACAAAGATGCTCAACAGGTTTTTGGAATTCAGAAACCCGCAAAAACGAGGGCTGTGACTTTGTTAAGTGGTTTCAGGTTGAGCCCCAGGAATTGGATGAAAAATGCCCTAAATGCGGAAATCCTTTGGTCTTACAGACCACCAGATTTGGCAAGAAAATGAAAAAATGCTCAACAGGAGGCTGGGATGCAAAAGAGAGAAAGCCAACAGGATGCGACTATGTAGAGTGGTTAAACGGGACTAAGGAGCCTTTGGATATAGATTGTCCCGAATGCGGAAATAAACTTATTTTGTTTACAACAAATTCAGGCAAAAAAATGGAAAAATGTTCAACGTCAGGTTGGGACAGTAAAGAGCGCAAACCCACAGGTTGTACCTATGTCCGCTGGCTAAAACCCGGGGAGGTTCCGGTGAGCAGCGCAGGCGAAGAATTCCTCCCCCCGCCTCCTATAGAATGAACCCTTGCACAAGAATCTTTAGTTTAGTACATTAAATCTCAGGATGGCAGAGTTGATCCAGGGTTTATCAAAACTTACTTTTTGGAGTTGGCTTGCAGACTTTCATGGGGCTTTAGCAATGCTTTCCCTGATTTTGTTTGGGGCAGGGATAGTATTATATTTCTTATCAGATAAAATAGAGGATGCGCTCAGATGGCTAAAAATTACCCTTCTGGCTCTTTTTGCAGATTTAGTACTGCTTGATATCTTCGGACTCACAATTTACATCCCTTATAGGGCAGAAGGCGGCCCAAGGACAATTTTAAAAGGTTCAGAAGATTTGGCCTGGCTTCATAATATCATTTTTGAGCATAAAGAATTCTTAGCTTTTGCTCCGCCAATTTTAATATTAGCAGCTTTGGTTATAGTCTCCCAAATGGGTGGTAAGTTTAATGAATCACAAAACAAATATCTGCGTTTGTCAGTAATTACAAGTTTAATATTATCACTGATTTTTGTTTTAGTTGTAGCAGGGGAGGCAGTACTGGTTACAAAAATTGCTCCTGTTTAAAATGGAAAAAAGCATTTCTACATCTTTAAGATTTCTCTGGGCGGGAAGTTTTTCTTTAACTTTCTTTTGGGTCTTAAATATTTTAAAAGAGGGCTTTAGTTTTATAAAAGACTTTTTAAACTTTTATCCGCCTATCGGGCCGCTTTTAGGTTTATTTATATTTTCGATTTTAGTATTTATTTTATCTATATTTGTTTTAAGGTCTTTTAAATTAACAAACCAGAAAAAAGCCTACTTTGCTTATGTTTTTTCTGCAATTTTATTTTTCTTAATGGTTTTTCCTCCCATCTTTGAGGTAGTGGTGGATCTTTTCAGCTAGCTCTTTCAATATAGATAATTTTTAATTCCTTTAAATCTTGTTCTTTTTTATTTCTTCCAATAAGCCCAATTTCATAATCTTCCTTGTCTTCTCCCTCATCTTCTGAAACATAATTTAAAATACCCGGCTGGTTCCCTGAAACAATCCAACCTGCTAATCCTTGAAGTTTCATCACCTCAAAATCTGCTGAAGGTGTACCGGGAGTAGGTAAGCCATATTTTTGCAACACCTCTTTTGCCTCATTTTCCAAATCTTCCTTAGAATGGTAAATAATCACACAAGTTCCGTGCTCAAAAACTACCCAATTCTTCAAATTCGGTTCAATAACTTTTTTATAAATTCCAGCTATTGCATTTTTATCCATTTAAGGAATTTTCGTGTTTTTCTCCCCAGTTATTTAATTCCCTTAAGACTTTATTAAGAGATCT
>JACPKO010000096.1 GCA_016186985.1 Candidatus Daviesbacteria bacterium | reverse complement strand
TTAAAACCCAATATTTATTCCTTCTGTAATATTTTTGATATGCAAAATTACAGGTTTGCCGTTTTTAAAATCAATTGCTATCAAATCTATCCGCAACAGACCGCGGATATGCTTTTCGAGCGCATAAAATTTCGTGGTTTTAATAAGCGACCGGATTTTAGAAGCTGTAATAGATTCTGCTGCAGTTCCGAAATCATCACCCGAGCGAAGTTTAACCTCAACAATAACAGTGGTGTCCCCATCAAGTGCCACAATATCAATCTCCCCGCCGCGGATTAAATAATTTCTCTCAATAACCTCATAATCCAGTCCTGCCAAAAATTTACAGGCTAAATCCTCCCCGTATTTACCCTGTTGCTTTTTGTACCCCTGCATTAGATAAACTTTGCTATATCAAATGATTTGCGGTGAAGGGAAGATAATCCGAATTTTTTAATCATCTGTCTATGAAAAAGGGTCCCATAACCTTTATGCTTATCAAATCCATAATCCGGAAAATCAAGATGAAGTTTTTCCATAAGAGAATCCCTGTAAACTTTGGCAATAATAGATGCAGCAGCAATGGAGGCCGATATTTTATCCCCCGAAACAAGAGCTTTTTGTTTTGATAAAGAAATAAATTTTAAGGGATAAGCGTCTATAAGGAAAAAATCGCAAGTCCGCCTAAGATTTTGGACAGCTAAATAAAAAGCGTATTGGGTCGCCTGCATGATTCCTCTTTTATCAATAATTTCAACTGCTACTTCGCCTATCCCAAAACCAATGGATTTTTCCTTAATTTCTTCAGAAAGCTTTTGCCTTTTTTTTGGAGTTAAAAGTTTTGAATCTGCTAACCCTTTAATCTGCGTAGAACCTGAGGAAAATATTACTGCACCTGCGACCAGAGGGCCTGCAAAACAACCCCTGCCTACTTCATCAATACCACAAACCAGATTAAATCCCTGGGACCAGAGGGATTGTTCAATTGAAAAATTGGCAAAAATCATGGGCAGTATTTAGTATACGGTATGCAGTATATAGTTTTTCCTGCATACTCTATACTGTATACTCTATACTAACCTAAACTCTAGTTGCCATCCTGCCCTTAACGTCACGAAGATAATAAAGTTTTGAACGTCTTACTCCTACTTTACCGGACTTACCTTTTTTAGAATTCTTTAAAACATCAACATCAACCAGAGTTTTAGCAGTTAATGGCCAAATACGCTCAACTCCGACTCCCCTGTCTCCTATCATACGGACTGTAAAGGTTTTATCTTCCTCATTTCTCCCCTGAAGAGAAATTAAAATTCCCTCAAATGCCTGGACACGGGTTTTATCCCCCTCCTGAATATTGTACTTAACTTTTATAGTGTCACCTATGGTTAATTTCTTGTTTTTAAACGAGACTGATAACATAACGCACAAATTTTAACCTAATTTTGTAGTTAAATCAATCCCGATTTAATCGGGATCAACTCTTTCTCACTGCGTTAGGACCAAGAAGATTTTCGAGATCTCTCAAAAGCCGAGTATCAGGATCAATTTTAAATGGTAACTCGAGCCTTTTATAACTTCCATTAGACGGAATTAATACGGTTACGGCGTTTTCCCCGGGGAATTTTTTTAGCTGCATATTAACCCGCTTCATCAATTCTGTATCAGCATTTCTTGGAATTTCAATTTCTACGATAGTTTTATACTGGTTTTCTCCTGTTTCCAAAACTACATACTCATCACCGTCAAAAACCTCTACAGTATCAACAAGTACTGAAAATTCTTCCTCCCTTTTATCCAGCTTGCCGTTTATAATAACAACCTCTTCTTTATTTAATATCCCTTTGCTAAGCGAGTAAGTTTTAGGAAATACAACACACTCTATTTCCCCGCTCCCGTCGGAAATTTTCACGAAAGCCATCTCTGAACCGCTTTTTTTTGTAAAAACTTTTTTAGTCTCAAGTATCACACCGCCAAAAATCACTTTTCCGTTAACCCCAATCTCTTCCAATTCGCTAATCCGGACTTTTATAGCTTGCGAAAGCTGCCTCAGCCTTTCAAGATAAGGAGGTTCATGAAGGTAAAAACCCAGTAAATCCTTTTCAAACATTAGCAGTTTGTCCAGTTCCAATTCCTCAACGTCGGGCAATTTAACACTTGAACTGTTAACACTGTCCAAACCCTCAAACAGAAAAACCTGACCGCTTGATGCAAGTCTGGAATCTTTGTGGGCCTGATCCAATATTTCGTCAATGCTTAAAAGCTGGGCTGACCGGAAGCCAAACGAATCCAAAGCTCCAGCCTTGATTAAGCTTTCCAGGGTCTTCCGGTTGACCAGCCTTGTGTCAACCCTGGAGCAAATATCGGCAAGGGAGCTAAATTGCTTTTTCTCCCTGGCCTTAATAATAGATTCAATTGCTGAAATCCCGACATTTTTTATCGCTGACAATCCAAACCTGATTCCCTGGGTTTGATCCTTAGATTTTGCCTTAGAAATACTTCGCTCCAATTCCTGCTCAGAAAGCGTGTTTAAATCCTCAATAGTAAAACCAACCCCGGAAAAATTTACATCCGGAGGCATAACAACTATACCCATCCTCTTACATTCCTCGATCGCGTGGGCGATTTTTTCAATATTGCCGTACTCAGCGGTCATAACTGCAGCCATGAATTCAACCGGGAAATTGGCTTTCATGTAGGCAGTCTGGTAAGAAATCATTCCGTAGGAAGCAGCGTGGGCCTTGGGGAAACCATATGCAGCAAATGGTTCAATCAAAGCCCAAAGCTCACTGGATTTTTGACTGGCCATACCATTTTTAATACAACCGTTTATAAAGCTGTCTTTTTGTTTGGCCATTTCTGCCGGGATTTTTTTACCCATGGCTTTACGGAACTTATCAGCATCAAGCCAGGAATAACCGGCAATATTTATAGCAGTAAGCAAAACATCCTCCTGATAAACCAGAAGCCCGAGTGATTGCTTCATATAATCTTTCATCCTGGGGTCAAAGAATTTTATTTTTGAAGGATCGTGCTTTCTTTGGATATAATCCGGAATTGAACCCATAGGCCCCGGACGGTAAAGCGCAATCATTGCCATAATGTCATAAATATTCGTAGGCTTTAAATCCACCAGCCATTTGGTCATTCCTGAGCCTTCCAGTTGAAAAAGACCCATGGTCTCGCCTTTAGCTAGAATTTCAAAAGCTCTCTTATCATCCAACGGTATATTATCTAAATCTACCTCAATTTGCCGGTTTTTCTTAACATACTCTACAGCCCTGCCTAAGATAGATAAATTGCGTATACCCAAAAAGTCCATCTTTACAAGCCCTACTGCTTCAACTGAACCCATATCATATTGGGTAACCACCTTATCTCCGTTTGCTTCTTTTTGAAGCGGAGTAAAATTGGTTAGGGGCTCAGGCGCAATAACAATACCCGCAGCATGGACAGAAGCATGCCTTACAGTTGATTCGACTTTTACAGCCAGGTCCAAAAGCTTTTTATAATTTACATCGGTTTTATAAAGATCCGCCAGCTCAGGAACTTCTTTAATTGCATCCGCCAGAGGCTTATGAAATCCCTGGTACGGAGGAGGTACAAGTTTTGCAATCCGGTCAACCTCACCGTAAGGAACAGCCATCACCCTGCCGATATCGCGGATCGCAGCCCGTCCCATCATGGTTCCGAAAGTAACAATATGGGCAACCTTATCCTCACCGTACTTGCCCATAACATAGCGGATAATCTCATCCCTTCTATCATCTGCAATGTCGGCATCAATATCCGGGAGAGATGGCCTAAAAGGGTTTAAGAATCTCTCGAAAGGGATTTTGTAGTGGATCGGGTCAATATTGGTCACGCCTAGAGCAAACAGCACCAGCGACCCTGCTGCTGAACCCCTTGTATTAGTAATAATTCCCTGCTTATTCGCCCAATTTATAAAATCCTGTACAACTAAAAAATACTCTGCATATTTTTTCTTTTCAATAACTGATAATTCATAATTTAATCTTTCCATCCGCTCTTCGGTCATTTCCATTCTCGCCTCTCCCTTTTTAAAGGTAAGTTCTTTCAAGAGTCCAAAAGCGTTTTTTCCGATAGGCACATCAAAAATTGGAAATCTAGGACTACCCAAAGGAATTTCTATGTTAACTTTCCCTGCAATTTTAACAGTATTTTCTATAGCTTCAGGTAAATCCTTAAAACTTTCTGACATTTCATCCGCTGATTTTAAATACAAATCGGGAGTATCTATCATCCTAAGTCTGTTAAAATCGACCAGGGTCTTACCTGTCTGGATACAAACCAGGCAATCCTGGGCCTCAGCGTCTTCTTTTTTGATATAGTGCGAGTCGTTTGTTGCAACTGTTGGAATTCCTAATTTTTTTGACAAAACTTTAGCGGCCTCCCAGGTCAGATCCTGTATTTGGCCCATATTTTCAAGATCGCGCCTTACAGAATCTTCCAAGTCCCCTTTTTCGACTAAATCTTTGTAAAAATGGTTTTGAAGTTCAAAGTAAAAATTGCCCTCACCAAAAATTTCGAGGTATTCCCTGGCAATTTTTTCTGCCTTGGTAAAATCCCCGGGCTTGATGTTACGGATAAATTCTCCTGCAGGACAGCCGGATAAACAAATTAAGCCCTCGTGGAACTTATTAAGAAGCTCTTTATCAACCCTTGGTTTATAATAAAAACCCTCAAGATGCGAAATCGAAACCAGCTTCATTAAATTTAAATATCCCTGGTAATTTTTAGCAAGAACAGTTAAATGGTATGGTTCTGTATCAACCTTCCCTTCTTTGCTTAAATGCGAACGCGGCGCAACATAAAGCTCACAGCCGATAATTGGTTTAATCCCGCTGTCAATACAGGTTTTATAAAACTC
>JACPKO010000084.1 GCA_016186985.1 Candidatus Daviesbacteria bacterium | reverse complement strand
GATTGTTGATGACATGATCACAACAGCCGGCACTTTATGCAACGCAGCTGAGCTTATTAAGAAAAAGGGCGCTAAAAAAATCTGGGCTGCTGTTACTCATGGAATTTTTACTGAAGGCGCGCTTGAAAAAATTATTGCTTCACCTATTGAAAAAATATTAGTAACAGACACAATTCCGCAAAGGAAAGAGGTATCAGATTGCCCGAAAGTTGAAGTTATTTCTGTTGCTCCCCTTTTGGCTGAGGCGATAGAAAGAATTCACTCCGGGGACTCGCTATCTGAAAAATTATTCCGCTAAATTAATGAAGATCTATGTCATCCGGCATGGCTTAACACCCCTTAATAAGAAAAGAATCCTAAACGCCCAAATTGATGAATCCCTTGCTCCTGAAGGCATTAAACAAGCTCAAGATTCTATCTCTCTCGTACCCAAGAGTGTAAAATATATTTACTCTTCTTCGCTGAAACGCGCAAAACAAACGGCCCAAATTATTAATTCGAACCTAAATCTTCCTCTTTCTGAACATGATGAGCTCAGAGAAATCCATATGGGTTCATACACAGGAAAGTCCTGGAGTGATCCTGATTTAGGACCGGAGCTCAAGAAAAAACACAGATCTATACAATTTGATTACACTAAGCTCGGAGGAGAATCCTCGGAAGATTTTAAAAAGAGGGTTATCTCGTTTTTAAAAATGATTAACCGTAAACATAAAGACGGAGAAGTTTTGATTGTGACACATGGTGGGATCCTGCGCCTAATTCATCTGCTTGAACATGATAAAGAGTTACTAGACGAGATAGAAAACGCCTCGATACATACCGTTGATCTCGGAAAAATTCTCAGGGATACCTAATCAGTTTTTGGCAGTTTTTCAATTGCTTTATACAATACAATAGCCAGAGAAACCATAACATTGAGGCTAATATTTACTCCAAACATTGGGATTTCTACAATTGCATCGCATAAATCAAGTGTTTTTTGTGGTACACCTTCGCTCTCATGTCCCACTACCAATGCAATCGGTAATGTATAGTCAAATTTATCATAAGGTGCTGAGTTTATGGATTGCTCTATTGCAACAATTTTGCACTTTGCACTTTGCACTTTGCACTTTCGAACAGCATCCGATGCTGATTCGCAGTATTCCCACTCCACTACTTCTGTAGTATTAATTGAAGCTTTTGTATCTAAAACATTGTCTAGAATAATATAAATCTCGTTTACTCGCTTTTCGCTTCTCGCTTTTTTTAACGATTTGCCGAGTGACGAATTACGAAGTTGTCTCGCATTCATTTTAACCATCCCAATATTATATCTTAATGAGCTTCTACGGACTCCGCTTCGCTTCGCCCGTAGTTTCTCTTCTTGCTCGCCTTCGGCGAGATTCGCCTGTCGGCGAAGCAAACTTCATCCACGGATTAACATCCGTGGTTTTTCGTTTGAAAGAATAATTATAGGGTAACAACTTCTCTATAATCCGATCACTTCGGATAGATTTTAGAAAGTCCCTGATAAAGGGAATATTGGAAGTTACTGAGCGGCGGGTTAATCTTTTTTGGCCAATTTATTTCACCCGGGCCGTAACGCCTCGTTTTAAACACAAAATTATTAGGGAATTTGCCTGTCATTGCAGTCTCGTATGGGTTTATTAAATCCCAAACAACCTCTTTATCAGGAGTCACCTCAAATATATGACCCCTTACCCCGTCGGTAATAAGGGTGTTCCCGTTAGGCAGCCTCTGCGCACCCCCGACAATTGCTGAAAACATCTTTGTTTTATCTATGGCTGATTCTCCCCCGTCAAATTGCCAGACTATCTGGTTTGTTTTAGGATTAATCTCAACTACCCGGCTTGCGTAGATTGACTGAGGCGCAGGAATCCTAAATAAACCATTATCGTAAACCAATATATTTCCACTGTCCAAAAGGGTTGGGTCGTGCTGCGTATTTAACATATCCTTTGGCGAACGCCAAATTATTTCTCCGTCACTTTTACGGACTACCATAACTGTATTTATTTGCCTCATACTTAAAAGGTACCCTTCCTTCCCGTCGATTGGATTTTCTTTCAAATACTCAATCCCGTTAATAAAACTCCAGGAATTTCTGACCATTAAGGGCCCTATTATGTCTATTTGCGGATCTAAGTGTTCATACGACTTCCATTCCCAGACTGTTTTACCATCTTTGTCAATTTCAGTTAAAACATCAGAGTAAATAACTCCATTTATCTCTGTCCCGGGAGTCCCGCCCTGGATATTTTGTGAAATTTCCTGAGGTACCTTTTGCCAAACGGGTGCAATAATATTGCCGTTTTCTAAAAGCGCCACATCGTGGTGGAGCAGGTTGTTTTTATATTCCCACAAAACATTCGAGTCCCAATCTAATTCCTGGATTCTCCATAAATTCCCCCCTCCGGGAATTCCCTGAACTTGAGATGGTTCTTCAAGTAATACTATTAAATTTCCACCGGGTTTAAGTTTTGAATATAGAGCTTGATGGGTTGGGCGCCACTCATGGACAATATTACCCCATAAATCCAGAAGATAAATCTTTCCAGGATTTTTACCTTCCTGGTTAAACCTGTTGTAAGGGGCAATCAATGTATATCCCGGACTTACTTTCGAGGCATTTAAAATAGGTATTGAACCAAAGCTGCTGTAACCATTATTTAATGGTTTGTAAATCCGGAAGTAGACCAGGATATATCCAAAAAGTAACAGCGCAATTAAAAAAGTAATAAAAAGCAGGATGGATTTTTTGTTTAACACTTTTACAGATAGTAATCGAGTTTTT
>JACPKO010000085.1 GCA_016186985.1 Candidatus Daviesbacteria bacterium | reverse complement strand
TGGTTACTATGGAGTTACAATAAATATAGTTGGAGTTCTCAAAAACTTTTCGGAATGAAAACTATCAGAAATTTATAACTGATGAAATACTAATTTGTTTCTTTTAGACACGATTTTCTTTTTGAAAGAAAAGTGTGCAGCGTAAACGATTAAAAATAAATTAAGAAATAAATTAAGAAAAAACATAGGTTAAGGTCATATTGTTTTGGAGCAGTTAGTAACTGCACGCTGAACATCTCGCCGAGGCTTGATGCTTACACGTCAGTCCTATCAAACTCATCTTCTATGAGAGCTCCTTGTGTCTCTTTTCGAGGCGGGTTTCGCGCTTAGATGCTTTCAGCGCTTATCCCTTAGAGCGTAGCTGCTCAGCCTGCCTTGTCAGACAACTGATACACCAGAGGCTCCGAGCCGTTGTTCCTCTCGTACTAAACGGTCCTTCCCCTCAGACACTTGGCACTTCCAGTAGATATCATACATACTGTCTCACAACGTATTAAACCCAGCTCACGATCCGCTTTAATGGGTGAACACCCCCACCCTTAGGAGCTTCTGCACTCCTAGGATGCGGAGAGCCGACGTCGATGTAGCAAGCAGCGCCGTCGATTTGAGCTCTTAGGCGCTACAACTCCGTTATCCCCGAGATAGCTTTTCGGTCATCTCTAGCTCCCATTAAAGGAGACATAGAGGTTCGCTAAACCAAACTTTCGTTGCTGAGTTCCTTTTACTTAGGAACACAGTCAGGCTGGCTTTTGCTTTTGCACTCCACACAGGATTTCCATGCCTGTTGAGCCAACCTTTGGGCCCAGCTGATATCTTTTCAGCTGGGTGCCGCCCCAGCCAAACTACCCACCTATAGGTGTCCTTGCTTTTGCAAGTAAGCAATATATCCTCCTTTGAGTGGTATCTCAATTTTGCCTACCCTCTATCCTGGCGAATAGAGGATTAGCGGCTCCCACTTATGCTGAACAAAAGAAAATATACCACAACTATAGGCTGTAGTAAAGTTCTACGGGGTCTTTGCTTCCCACTGGAAGTCACCGGCCTTTGCACCGGTATAGTGAGTTCGGGGGACTCTAGATAGGGACAGTAGGGATCTCGTTACACCATTCATGCGCGTCGTCAATTAAACGACAAGGTATTTCGCTACCTTAAGAGAGTTATAGTTACTCCCGCCGTTTACATGCTCTTTTTTTCCTTGAAAGGAATTTTCGAGTACATGCACTGGGCAGATGTGACCTCCTATACAAGTCTTTTCAGATTAGCAGGAGGTTAAGTTTTTATTAAACAGTCGGACCCCCCTTGTTATTGCACCTTGTAATCGCATCTATAAAGACACAAATACAGGGACAGCTTAGACCTAAGGAACGCTGCTAATTTGCCGATTTCCCTTATCTAGATTAAACCCTCATACCTTGGACTTCTCATCCAGGGACACCTGTGCCGGTTCTGGGTATGATTGCTCACGATTCTTCTCCTTTTCTTTTTTAAAAGCTCTTGGCCTCAGCCAAATTATCTTATAGACAACTCGTCTCAACTTTCATCAAGTTCTCATCATTACAATACTCCCTTGATTTATGTTGATTGACATTAAAGACAATTAATGTTGGCCTAGCCGAAAGCGTCAGAAAAGAAGCTTGTGTTGCCACGCGTACATGAGCAGTAAAGGAATTTTAACCTTTTTCCCTTTCCCAGATTACTTTTAAGATACTGGTTAGGATCAACTTACCCTTAGCTGATTGGCATTGCTAAGGAACCCTTGCCCTTTAGGTACTAGTGATTCTCACACTATATTGATCTTACTACTGCCAGGATTTTCATTATTATTCGGTCCACTTCTTCTTGTGAAAAAGCTTCCATCCAAATAATACGCCTGCCTACCACACTCAAATAAATTCGAGGTTTGTGATATCGGTAGCTAATTTAGCCCCGTCCATTTTCAGGGCATGGTGTCTAGACAGGTAAGCTATTACGCATTTTTTAAAGGATTGCTGCTTCTAAGCATACCTTCCTGCTGTTTTTGACAACATACACCTTTTGCCCTTTAACACTTAAATAGCATTTAGGGACCTTAATCACAATCTGGGTTGTTCCCCTCTCGGAATACACGTTTACCGCGCATACCCGTTTCCTGACTTCTAAGATGAAATAATATTTGGAGTTGGACAAGAAGATGAGGGATTTCTCCCCCAATGCTTCAAATCCGTAGCTCTACCTTTATTTTTATCTCTGTCAGGACTTGACTCCAATCAATTTCGGCAGGAACCAGCTATCACCAAGCTCGATTGGCTTTTCACCCCTAGCCCCAGGTTAGAAGAACACATGTCCATAGAAACTCTTCAGGCCTCCACGAACCATAAGATTCGTTTCACCTTACCCAGGGTTAGATCGCTTGGTTTCGGGTCTTACTCATGTGACTTTGGCAGATTAATACCATGCTCCTTGCAAGCTGCGAGCTATTGCTTTCGCTTCGGATACCTTTTGTTTATCCTCGCCACATAAGCAAACTTCCTGGCCCGTTATTCGAAACGTACGCTACAACTCCTAAGAGCCGTAGCATGCTATCTCCATTAGGTTTAAGATTCTTTTAACTCCCTTTTACGGGTTCTTTTCAGCTTTCCATCACTGTACTTGTTTTCTATCGGTCTTAAGTAGTATTTAAGGTTTGAAGTTAATGACTCCAAGATTCATGCCTCATACCCAAGAGACATTACTCAAGATACCTGCTCCTTCCACTTTATTAATTTACGAGACTATCACTCTCTATGATGTTTCATTCCAGAAAACTTTAATTAATAAAATTAGGAATTTAATGCAGGTCTTACAACACCACATCTCTATTATATTACTATAACAGATTCAGTTTGCCTTTTGTCGCTTTCTCTCGCTGATAATAACGACATCTCGGTTGATTTCTTTTCTTGCAGGTACTAAGACGCTTCAGTTCCCTGCATTCTCTATCTTTTCAGATTAAGATGAAGTCAAATTCGGGGACTTCCAGTTCAACGGCTACATGCGCCTAGCTGGAAAATTTCGTAGCTTGTCACGCCCTTTATAGACTCTTAAGCCAAGCCGTCCACCTAATGGATGATCAATATGACCTTAACCTATGCACAACTTAATAAATAAATATTAAGTCCTTTGTCCAAATCAAAATATCTGAACTGCACTAAATTTTAAACGTGGACCTGTCGGGGATTGAACCCGAGACCCCTACCTTGCAAGGGTAGTGCTCTACCACTGAGCTACAGGCCCTTAGTAGGAGTATTGCAAATCCATTTTTAAATTCTTTTATTTTGATTTTTGATTTTTGATTTTTATAAAACAGATTAGTAAGTAAAGGAGGTGATCCAGCCGCAGGTTCCCCTACGGCTACCTTGTGACGACTTAACCCACCTCACTGAACTCGAATTCGAACTAATTGAAAATTAATCCTCACTCGAATCCTGCTCGGTTGGTTTGACGGGCGGTGTGTGCAAGGCCCATGGACGTATTCACCAGAACGTGTTGAATTCTGATTACTAGGGATTCCGTTGTCATGAAGGCGAATTACAGCCTTCAATTTAGACTAAGATAAGGTTTCGAGGTTTAACTTCTCCTTTCGGAGTTGTATCCCATTGTCCTTACCATTGTTGCGCGCGTGTAGCCCA
>JACPKO010000080.1 GCA_016186985.1 Candidatus Daviesbacteria bacterium | reverse complement strand
CGGGGAGGTAAGAAAACTTTTGGGGCCTGTAAAGTTTCTTCCGGAACTGGCAGAAATTGAGGATATGGTTGGTGCCTCAACCGGACTGGCCTGGAGTGAAGTTGGAGGAAGCATTATGTTTATTGAGGTAACTTTAATGCCGGGTAAAGGCGCGATCCAGCTCACCGGGCAATTGGGTGATGTTATGAAAGAATCCGCGCAGGCTGCAATGTCTTATGTGCGTTCAAGCTGGGCAAGCCTGGGACTGTCCGAAAAGTTTTTCCAAAAAGTTGATGTCCATGTCCATGTGCCCGAAGGTGCAGTGCCAAAGGATGGGCCGTCAGCAGGCATAGCACTAACCACAGCAATAGTGTCGGCTTTTTCTAAAATACCGGTACACAAAGATATTGCTATGACTGGTGAGGTAACTTTAAGAGGAAGGGTTTTGGAAATAGGCGGACTTAAGGAAAAAGTTTTAGCCGCGCACCGTGCCGGAGTTAAGACCATAATCATTCCCGAAAACAATAAAAAGGATTTGGAGGATATTCCGGCATATATTCTGGCTGATTTAAAATTCCACCCTGTAAAACATATGGATCAAGTATTAAATTTGGCTTTAATAAGATCGCCTTTTGCAAGGAGCGAAAAAATCCACCATTCTCCACCTCCAGCCTTAGCTTAACTGATATTGACATTTGAGTGTCTCATAGTGTAAATTATCCTCTAGTACTCCGCAAATGCGGCTTTTTTTAGACCTGGACATTGAAGGCCTTTAAATGATAATTTAATTACTATCTATGTACCTTTTTGAAAACTGGACGAATCTTTTAATATGGGCAGGAGCTCTTGCTGCCATAGTTTATGGATTTTATCTTGGAGCTTGGATCTTAAGACTACCAAGAGGTGATGCTAAGATGAATGAAATTGCATCAGCTATCCAGGAAGGGGCGAGTGCATATCTCACCCGTCAATACATGGTTGTAGCTTTGGTTGCTCTAATCATTGCTTCTTTAATATACCAATTCATTTCTTTAAATAGTGCGTTAGGATTCGTTATTGGCGCGCTGTTTTCGGCTGCAGCCGGACTTGTCGGGATGTTAATTGCCGTAAGAGCTAATATAAGATGCGCGCAAGCCGCTAAAGACGGTTTAGCTTCAGCGTTTGGGGTTGCTTTTAAAGGAGGGTCGGTCACCGGGTTTTTGGTGGTGGGGCTGGCACTTGGCGTGGTTTACGGGTTTTACCAATATACCCAGGACATTCCTGCTCTTGTTTCTTTGGGGTTTGGTGCTTCACTTATCTCGGTTTTTGCCCGGCTCGGAGGCGGGATTTATACTAAGGGTGCGGATGTTGGAGGGGATATGGTTGGTAAAGTTGAAGCAGGGATTCCCGAGGATGACCCGCGTAACCCGGCGGTCATTGCGGATTTGGTGGGTGATAATGTTGGGGATGATGCAGGAATGGCAGCTGATGTTTTTGAAACTTATGTTGTAACAGTTATTGCCGCAATTTTGCTTGGGGAATTTATGTTTCCGGGTTCTCCAGATGTTGTAAATTATCCGCTTTCTCTAATGGCTGTGGGTATTTTTGCATCAATAATAGGCAGTTTTTTCACCAGGCTTACAGGCAAAAGAATTATGGGTACGCTTTACCAGGGTCTTGCTGTGACCACAGTTTTATCGGCTGCTGCTTTCTATTTTGTAACCCAATCAATTTGGGCAACATCCTCCGTACTTCCTTTCATGAATTTGTTTTTGTCTACATTAATAGGAATTGGTGTTACCGCAGGGATGATGGTTATAACTGAGTATTACACAGGTACTAAATACGCTCCGGTTCACAGAATTGCGCAAGCATCAAAAACCGGACACGGAACAAATGTAATTGCAGGACTCGCGGTTTCTATGAAATCCACATTTGCTCCGATTATTTTAATTTGTGCGGCAACTTTAGCTGCATTTTTCCTCGCCGGCCTTTACGGAATCGCAATCGCAGCAGTAGCAATGCTTTCACTCGCCGGAATAATTATTGCAATCGATGCTTTCGGTCCTATAACTGACAACGCCGGAGGGATAGCTGAAATGAGCGGGCTTCCTGCAAAAGTGCGGGCGGTTACCGATCCTCTGGATGCGGTCGGTAATACAACCAAAGCTGTTACTAAAGGTTACGCAATCGCGTCCGCAGGATTGGCTGCGCTGGTTTTATTTGCAGCTTACGCACAGGAACTAGGTTCGGGTGCGGTTTTTGCGCTTTCTGATCCTAAAGTCTTAGTCGGGTTGTTCTTAGGTGGTGCTTTGCCTTATGTTTTTGCTTCATATGCAATGGAAGCAGTAGGTAAAGCCGGGTCCTCCGTAGTTGAGGAAGTCCGCCGGCAGTTTAAACTTTATAAAGGAATTATGAAGGGTACGGAAAAACCGGATTACGCAGCCTGCGTTTCAATAGTTACAGCCGCGGCCCAAAAAGAAATGATTATCCCGGCTTTAATCCCGGTTTTAGCGCCTGTTTTAGTCGGACTCTTTTTAGGTCCTTTAGCTTTAGGTGGAATGCTTGTTGGAATTATAGTGACCGGATTATTTGTAGGTTTATCTATGACTACAGGCGGAGCAGCCTGGGATAATGCTAAAAAATATATTGAAGCCGGGAATCTGGGAGGCAAAGGTTCGTTTGCCCACCAGGCTGCAGTTACAGGGGATACTGTCGGTGACCCATACAAAGATACTGCGGGCCCTGCAATAAACCCAATGATCAAAGTAGCAAATATAGTTGCGTTACTCCTAGTTGCGCTTCTTAAATAAACTCCTCCTCTCTTATATAATGATTTGATGAATGATGCTGGTGTTTTAAAAAACATTAAACTTTTAACCTGGTTCAGTTTTTTCATAGATTTTCGCTTTTATTATCCTATTGCGATTTTGTATTTTTCCCAAATTGCCGGTTCGTATGCATTAGGTATGTTGGTCTTTGGAGTTATCAATATTTCCCAGGCTCTTGCTGAAGTGCCAACCGGAATTTTCTCTGATTTTATCGGAAGAAAAAGAACAATGCTGCTTGGAGCGTTGACTGCATTTTTTGCAGTTTTTTGTTATGCGTTAGGGTTTTCTTATTGGGTGTTAATAGCAGGGGCAATTTTTGAAGGTCTGGCTTTCTCTTTCTTCAGCGGGAATAACGAAGCGTTTTTGCATGATACTTTAAAAGAGAAAGATATGGAAAAAGAGTATCCGAAATACCACGGCAGAATGTCCGGAATGACCCAACTTGCCGGCGGTATATCAGCAGTTGCAGGAGGAGTCCTGGCTTTCTACTCATTTCCGCTAGCTATCTGGCTGTCTTTAATTTCACTTGGCATTTGCATATTAATTACTTTTTTCTTTATCGAGCCAAAAGTTGTATCAGAGAAAAGCACTAATATTTATAACCATTTGACTGAGGCAGTGAAATTATTCATCAAAAATTCAAACCTCAGGCTTTTAAGTTTTTCAAGTATTTTAAGTTACGCACTCGGAGAAAGCGGATGGCTATTTAGGTCAGCATTTTTTGCTACACTTTGGCCGGTTTGGGCCCTTGGAATTCCTCAGATGCTTGGAAATTTAGGCGCTGCTCTGGGATTTTTTGCAGCTGGTAGAGCAATAGGTAGGTTTGGGGCGAAGAGATTATTAATTTTTGGTAGTTTGTTTGCTCATACCGCCAATATTTTAGCTTTCGGTTATGTAACAATTTTTTCACCATTACTTGCGGTTTTGGGGTCTCCATTTTTTGGGATTAGTAATACAGCGCGCAGCAGCCTTTTCCAGAAAGAATTCAGCGATAAACAGCGGGCTACAATGGGTTCTTTAAATTCGTTTGCAGGATCCTTATTTTTTGCAGTTGTGTCTTTTGGTTTAGGGTTTATTGCCGATTTGCTCTCTCCTGCAAGAGGACTTTTAATATTACAATTATTAATGCTAGTTAATATATTCGTTTACTGGAAGTTATTAAAGAAATAGTCCTATAGTTGGGGTATTGCAAAAATCATATTTAACTGGTATTATACTTTTACAACTTAATACCAAATGCGTTATTACTGGAGTCGCGATCCAGGATCCTCCTTCGCTAGAAGCTACGGAAGGAGAAGCGCTGAGAGACAAAATTCTCTACGGAGACGAAACCGTAAAAGACAGTAACATGTGTCGTAAAGTTTACACTGAGTGTAATCGAAGTGGAGCATGTCAGGAATGAGGATAATTCTTTGACATCTCGCTAAGGCGGGATTTTTTTGAATTATTAATACGAGGTGGCACCGCCAATTGAAGGCCCTTGTTTGTTCATTAGTTAAACTCGTGAACAAGCAAGGGCTTTTTCTGTGTTTAAAAAAGGAGAAATATGTCAGAAAGAATAAAAATTTTACAAAGGCAAATATTTAAGACAGACCCTTTGGTGGTTTTGGGGGGATCGGTTAGATTGCTCGGAGAAAAAAGATTGGAAATGTATGCGGGCCTAGTTAGTGAGAAATTAGCGCACCATCCAAATACCATGCTCCAATACAGTCCTCCTGAAATATTTAAAGCAATGATTGATAGAAGATCGGTGGTGATTACAAACCCCAGAACTGGGAATCTACTAGCGTTTGCTCAGGTTTGGAAATACGGAAGCAATGATGGCAGGGATATTTATGAATTTGGTTCCTGGTCTGCTTATAAAGATGATGAATACAAAAATGGAAACGGTAGATTGGCGCTTTTAGCCGGACCAATATTGGTAAGAGAAATTGATCCAAGCGCGCAGGCAATTGCAATTGTTGAGAAAACAAATAAAAAAGCCCAAAAAATCATCACAGATTTTGGAGGAATTGAAATTGAGGGCGAATGGTCACCCTACTTAAGAACAGTGGAAGGGGAAACTGCATACATGAAGAAATTTGATATTACGATGAGAGGAGGTGAAGAAAATGTGTCATCAAAAAGAAATACAACCACAGCCTAAATTTAAAAAAGCGACTTTCGTGGATGTCGAGGGGCAAGTTTTGGCGCCTGTAAAAGTAATAGGTCCTGTATTAGGAGGAGAGATAAGGGTTTATGGGAATCCATCTATCGTACCCGGAGGGGCAGCTTGGTTGAGGTTTAAGGAGGTTTATGCCAAAGATGGAACAAAGGTGTTCTGATAATCAGAGCACCTTTAAGATATACTAACCCATATGAATAAGCAGTTTGTTAAAAGTACCTTAACTTTAAGGGGTAAAAGAAAGGGGCAGGAATGGATTGATAAAATTTCTAAACTCGTCAAGACTTATGAGGATAAATGGAAAATTAAAGTTAACGAGCCTTTTCCCGAGCTCTCTATAAATTACGTAGCACCAGCACTGACAAGTGAAGGAAAACCTGCAGTAATAAAAATCGGTTTTCCCGGCGATGAGGAATTTTTAAGCGAGATGGAAACATTAAAAATTTATGACGGTAACGGTGCGGTAAGGATTTTAAAAATCGATGAAAAAGACTGCGTCATGCTTTTGGAAAGATGTGTACCGGGCAAGCCGTTGACTTCTTTAAATGACGAGGAAAAGGAGGTTTTTATTTTTGCCCGGGTTTGCAAAAAGATATGGAAAAAACCGCCCGTTAATTCGTCGTTTAAAAATCTTTCTTCGGAATCTAAATATTTCGAATGGTATTTTAAAAACCGGGAAAAGCACCAGCAATACTTACCGGAGAAAATGGTTATAAAAGCCGTAAACTTTTTTGATGATTTGATAAAAACTCAGGGAGAGCTGTATTTGCTGCATTCGGATTTACACCAGGATAATATTTTGTCTTCTGAAAGGGGGTATCTCGCGATTGACCCAAAAGGAATTATAGGAGAAAGAGAATATGAGTCATCAGTTTATATACTTAATCCGTATAAAAGATTTAAAGAAAATGAGGAACTTATAAATAAGGAATTTTTTGCAAAAAGAATTGAGTTAATTACCGAAGCTCTAGATTTAAATAAGGAAAGAGTTACAGCCTGGTCTTTTATAAAACAGATATTAGCTTTAATATGGAGTCTACAGGATTATGGAATTAGAGATAAAATTAGTATAAGAAATGCTAGGGAACTGGAAAAACTTTTATGATAAGAATCTGCTTCGGAATTCGGTAGCGAAATTTTACCTCGTCCTTGCAGAACCTGTTGATTTTTTATGAAAATTATTAAAACTTTACTTTTTGATTTTTCAAGGGTTTTATTGCATCCTACTGACAGGACTTATTCTGGGAGTTTGAATAATTTACATAGGGATCTAAAGGATAGCGAAAGCTACTATTTGTTTAACTATTTTGAGTTAAACAAGGAATTGCTGGAATTTTTAAAAACCCTAAAAGGGAAATTTGAGATGTGTATTTTTACAACAGACATAATCCAAAACGATCCGTTAATCCGGGAAAAAATCGACCCGGTATTTTCCAAAATATATTCTGCAAGTGAACTTGGGATCAGCAAAAAAGATTCCGGGTCATATAAATATATTGCAAAAGATTTGGGCAAAAATCCCGAGGAAATTTTTTTTACTGATGACACGGCTTCCAATCTTGAATTCGCAAAAGAAGCAGGTTTGAAAACCCATCTTTATCTTGGCAATAAAGAGTTAATAGATCTTTTAAAAACTTTATGAAAGAACCCATGCAATATTTATTGGTTGGGTTTCCTTATTCCGGGAAAACAATTTTAGCCAAAAAGCCTGAGAAAAGACTAGGCTTTGCGCGGATTAATATCGACGAACTTAAATTTAAGCGGGGATATACTAAGGTTGGGGATGATGATGTGCCTGATAAAGTCTGGGATGAAATATTTAAAGAAGCGGACGAGTTAATTGTGAAATATTTAAGTGAGGGTAAAAACCTGGTCAACGAATATGCTTGGATGACAAGAGAGTGGAGAGAAAGGGCAAGGAAAGTTGCAAAGAAAGCCGGGTTTCAAACGAAAATAATTTATCTAGATATACCTTTGGAGGTTGTCAAAGAAAGATGGAAAGAAAACCAAAAGTCTAAAAAAAGATTTGACTGGCCAGAACATGAATTCAAAAATTATATAAATGATTTTGAAGAATTAACTGAGGATGAAGATTTTATAGTTTATGACCCGACGCAGCCAATTACTATTTGGATTGATAGAAACCTAACCTAAGTACCGCGTACGGGAGTTGAACCCGTGATTTTCGGAATGAGAATCCGATGTCCTAGACCACTAGACGAACGCGGCGAGCTTATGAATTTTACCAGATTTTAGCCTCGCATTCCACTTTTGATATATAAAATCTATCTTGTCGAAAATTCTAAAAGTGTTAAACTTGAGTTATGTTAACCAAGCAAGACCTTCAACAAATTGGAGAAGTTATAGAAGAAAAACTGAAGCCAATTAATGGAAAAGTTACGGGACTTAATGGAAAAGTTACGGGACTTGATGAAAAAGTTACGGGACTTAATGGAAAAGTTACGGGACTTGATGAAAAAGTTACGGGACTTGATGAAAAAGTTACGGGACTTGATGAAAAAGTTACGGGACTTGATGGAAAAGTCTCAGGATTGGATGAAAAGATTGTAAAGCTTGAAAAAGGACAAAAGGCTTTAAGAAAAGTTGTAAATAAACTCGCAAAAGATCAAAGTGTAATGCTCAAAGTTCTTAATCGTGAGAGTGTTGAAACCCGCATAAGAGTTGATAAGATTGAAGAACATTTAGGTATGTCCTCGCAGTAGCTTCCAATTTAGCCTCAGAAAATATATACTTAACCTCATATGTATTGGGCGGATAAAGTTGCAAAAGAAATTATCGAATCGGGAAAGTTTAAACCTTTTTACGTTGATGATATGAAAACCCTCTCAGGGTATCCGACAATTGGCTCTTTAAAAGGCCCGGTTTTCCACGATCTTATTTATAAGGCGTTAAAACATGCAAGGGTCGAAGCGAAGTATACTTACCTTTGGAATGATTTTGATCCGATTGATGAGCTTTCCCCGGAGATAAAAGTGCAAATGTCGGAATATTTAGGGTTTCCTTTGCGCAATGCACCGTCGCCTGTTGAGGGTTTTAAAAGTTTCGGAGAGTATTTTGCTCAGGATTTCAAAAAAGTTTTGGATTCTTTAGATATAGAAGCGCTGTATTTATCTTCATATGATATGTATAAAGAGGGCAAGTTTGATGAGGTCATAAAAATTGCTTTAGACAATGCGGAAAAAATACAGGATATATATGAGAGAGTTTCCGGATCAAAAAAAAGGGAAATTGGCTGGCTGCCTCTGCAGGTAATTTGCGAAAATTGCGGAAAGCTCGGAACAACTCGTGTGTATGAATGGGATGGGGAAAAAGTTTCCTATAAATGCGAGAGAGAGCTTGTTAAATGGGCAACAGGCTGCAGTAATGAAGGGAAAATCTCACCTTTCGGAGGAAACGGAAAGCTGCCCTGGAGGGTGGATTGGCCTGCACACTGGAAAGTTTTGGGGGTAACAATAGAGGGTGCCGGTAAAGACCATACCAGCGCAGGAGGATCTTTAGATACAGCGATAGCATTATGTGAGGAAGTTTTTAATTACCCTAAACCCTTTTCTCCACAGTACGAATTCGTTTTAATAGGAGGCAAAAAGATGTCCACCTCAAAAGGTTTAGGGCTTAAAGCCCGCGATGCGGGGAAAATGCTCCCTCCTGAATTAATCAGATTTTTATTCTCGCGCTACGACTATAACCAGCAGGTAAATTTTGACCCAATGGGTACTATGGAAATTCCTGATTTGTTCGATGAATATGACAGATGTTTTTCGGCTTTTATTGATGGAACAAATGAGGATTTGTCCCGCGCTTTTGAGATGAGTCATATCGGTGATTTGCCGAAAAAGGAAAAAACATATTTGCCAAGATTTAGAGATGTTGCAAATTTTGTCCAACAGCCCGGAGCTGATCTGGTTCAAAAATTTTCAGAAGCAAAAGGAATTAATTTAAACGAAACTGAAAAAAATATTCTGGATTTAAGAATAAAGTATGCAAAAATCTGGCTGGAAAAATTTGCACCCGATAATTTAAGACT